>NZ_JBIWDA010000001.1:1906655-2004713 GCF_044761745.1 Lysinibacillus sp. NPDC097279
CCACAGGCTACCATCTCATTGTTCTTCTCCCATCCAGACTATAACTGTCGGTTTTGGATTTGCACCAAATCAGCTTGCGCTCACGGACTTTGAATTGCTTCATCACCGCCGATTGGGAATTTCACCCTACCCCGAAGAACAGATACTTATTAAATTGTTAACTAAATAAAAAACTCCCCAACGAAGTCGATGGGAAGTAGCAATGTATATAAGCGTAGCCAAATAGACCCTTTAAACTCATACGAATTTAAAAAGCTTATACGTTTACCCTTCTCCCATCCAGACTGTAACTGTCGGTTTTGGATTTGCACCAAATCAGCTTGCGCTCACGGACTTTGAATTACTTCATCACCGCCGATTGGGAATTTCACCCTACCCTGAAGGATATGTTCATTTAGTTATTTCTTACGATAACATTATTTCAATAGATTATCCACCTAAAAATATTTTTCGTAACTAAATGAAGTTTAGGCGAAAGATGGAAGGCTGATATCACACTACAATGCATCTTTGTTTAAAGGAAACATACACGAACGGACATGTGTTACGTAAAAAAATAGCTTACCTAAAGATATCATTGTATAACCATTAAGTTTACTATGCCGCTTAATCGGTAAGAAGAAACTTTAATTGGTATAGAGCGTTACTTCCTAGGTGACTACTTTTGATAAGCTTGACATAGAAAAATAGGGATGTTAACGTGAATCATTGTTCCAAGCGTCTTCTGTCTAACGGCAAACTTGATACGAACATAGTCAAATTCCCTCATTGGAGGTTTTTTTATTGTTTACTAGTACACCTACTAAGAAAATTACTATACGGATTATATGCTATTTCCTATTAGTACTGTGCTTTGTGGCTTCCGTTTTTTTCGTTGGTCACAATGAATCCTTGTACGAACGTCCGATTGCTGAAGTTACCAAAACAGTGTTAGAAGATACAACACCTGTCTCAGACATGTACAGCAATGACGATCAATTATTTACACAGCGTATAACTGCAGTGTTGAAAAATGGAGAAGCTAAAGGACAGCTTATTTATTTAACTAATGAATACTCTTCCTCGGCTGCTTTTGATCACGAATATAAGGTCGGAAATAAATTATTCATATCCATTAAGGCAGACACGAAAAACACAGGACAATTAACAGGGACAATTATAGATGTCAAACGCGATTATTACGTTTTAATGGTAGCGTGGATTTTTATTTTTACTTTATTAATTGTTGGCAAAAGAAAAGGTTTATTTTCGATCATTAGTTTGATTGTAAATGCCCTAATTTTATCATTTGCATTGGATTTATATGTCAAGCATTCTAACGTTAATTTGTTAATTGTTAGTGGTGTATGTGTTCTTTTATTTACTGGTGTTTCGTTGATACTTATAAACGGATTAAATGAAAAAACCTATGCTGCAATGCTTGCAACCATTTTAGGAACTTTCATTTCCTTGCTTATAAGCTTTTTCGTAATGTGGATTACATCTGAAAAAGGACTTCGTTATGAGGAAATGCAATTTCTAACTCGACCTTATCACATGGTTTTTATGGCCGGTTTGTTTATTGGAGCCTTAGGAGCTGTTATGGATGTTTCAATTACGATGGCTTCTTCCATGTTTGCACTATATGACCAAGATCCAACTATTTCTGATAAAGCATTAAAAACTTCAGGGCTTGATATTGGTAAAGATATTATGGGAACAATAACGAGTATTTTGTTTTTTGTTTATATTTGTGGTTCCATTCCGATGCTAATTTTATATTTAAAAAATTCTTCTACATTAGGGCTAACACTTTCCATGAATCTTTCATTAGAACTAGCTCGTGCACTGTCAGGCGGGATTGGCGTAGTTTTAACAATTCCCATCAGTCTTTACACTTCTATGATTTTCATTAAACGAAAGAGGGTAAATCGATGAATGTATTAGTATGGCTAACGGCCATTTTATTTATATTAATGATTGCTATCGGTGGAAAAAAAGGGGTTCGCTCTTTTATTTCTTTATTTTTAAACTTCGGGGTACTCTTTGTAACGATTTTCTTAATGACCAACCCTAATAACAGCCCAATTGTCTTAACGTTTATTGCCTGTACAATCATTAGCTGGATTAGTTTATTTTATATCAATGAAAAGAACAGCAAAACAGTTACCGCCTTTATTTCAACAATGATTACTATTGTAATCCTGCTATTTTTTATAGTTTTTGTCACCGAAAAGTCGATGATCCAAGGATTTGGAGAAGAATCAACAGAGGAAATTAGTATCTTTTCACTTTATATTGGTGTTAACTTTGTTCAAGTTGGCGCTGCTGTAATCATCATGAGTACAATAGGTGCCATTTTAGATGTCGCCATATCCATCGCCTCGTCGATGCACGAAATTTTCCATCACAACCCGCTCATTAGCAGAAAAAAACTATTCACTTCAGGTGTAAGCATTGGGAAGGATATTTTAGGAACAGACACAAATACTTTATTTTTTGCTTTCTTTGGTGGCTATTTAGGTCTTTTAATATGGTTTAAAGATTTAAACTACTCAATTGGCGATATTATCAATTCTAAAGTGTTCAGTACGGAGCTTATTACAATTTTTTGTGCAGGCATTGGTATAGCAGCCATTATCCCTATTGCAGCCTCCGTCAATGCCTATTATTTAGTCAAATCACGAGAAAAAGAAAGTGCCAGTCACTCAAAGTGACTGGCACTAGTAATTGTCTTCCCCACCGTTTGACCGCTCGACTCGATTTACTATGCTTATTTAATTTTTATGATATTTCTTTGCAGATATCCAATAGTGTGAAAACATTACGATTAAAGTAATCCATATGAAAGTAATGAACATATTGCCATATAAATGCGAATCGATTGAACCCGTTATTAATACCATCACGGCATGTTGACTCATTCCAGCAGGATTTACTAAATCAATTATAGGATGTAAACCACTGATTATTTTAAACATAAGCAAGCAAACAATACTTATTAAAGCGATAACACCCTGCCCAGTAAAAATGGTACTAATCATCGAAGTAAACGAAATCATAAAAAGAACCCATAATTGATAGAAAATAATTGCAAGAACCATATCTCGAAATGGGATATGACTAAACAAAAAATTTACATATACATAAGATACAATGTATCCAAGTGTCACACTAATCGCTACAATGGAGAAATTCGAAAAAATTTTACCACCAATATAGGAACCTACTTTTACAGGTCTTGTTAAAATAAAGTCAAGCATCCCATTTGCTTTATCTGACTGAATAATACCCATCATTGCAATCACAATAATCATAATCCCTAACTGATCGAATTGGGATCCAAGTGTTGCAGCCATTACTTGCGCTCCATCCTGCTGAAGCATCGAAGGATCAATCGTAATGCCTTGATTTCCCCCAAGTGCTGCTAAAATGGTTGGTAAATAATATGTGACTACTGGTTGCGTAGCCCCTAAAAACATAAAAGCAAGCGGTAACCATATCACTTTAAAATCACGAAACATTTGCACATATTCTTTTTTTGTTAAAACATATATAGGCGTCATACGCTCACCACCATTTTTAAAAAGATGTCCTCTAACGTCTCACTGCTTCCAACTTCGAATCGAACAATATCTAATTTGTTTTCCAAAGTGTCACGCATTAACATATCTTTATTTTTCTGCACATTTTCGAGCGTTACCTTCATTCTTTTTCCGTTTGCTTCTACATGTTTTACATACGGAAGTTTTTCTACTATTTGAACAGAAAGCATATTTTCCGATGCTATTTCAAGATGTACAACCTCTTCACTATTGTGAGTTAATAATTTATCTATTGTCGTATCCATTATTTTCTCACCTTGTTTCATGATGACAAACCGTTCACAAATTTCTTCAGCATCGCCTAAAATATGCGTTGATAATAAAATAGTCGTTTCATGTTTAATTTCTTGGATTAAATTCAAAACCTCTCTCCTTCCTATTGGATCTAATGCCGAAACAGGCTCATCCATAACAATAAAAGATGGTTTATGTAAAAGCGTTTGAGCAATGCCTAATCTCTGCTTCATTCCCCCAGAAAATGTTTGAACTTTCTCATTCTGTTCGTTTATTAATCCTACTTTTGTTAATATAGCAGGTACTTCCTCAATAAGTTTTTCTTTAGTTATACCTGATAACTGTCCCATAAAAAAGAGTGTCTCTTTGGCAGTCATCCAGTGGAAGAAATCAGGGTATTGAGGAAGATAGCCAACCTCTCTTTTCATGTTTGAAATTTTTTTCCCATCGAGCAGTACCTCGCCTTTATCCGCATATAAGATGTCTGCAATAATTTTAATTAGCGTAGACTTTCCAGCACCGTTTGGGCCTATAAGTCCTACACATTGTCCAGTTTCAACTACCATAGAAAAGTTATGAACGGCTGTCTTTGTTTTAAAGTTTTTTGTTACACCTTTAATTTCTAGCTTCATTAAGCTTCGCTCCTTTTCGTCCAATAGTGAAATATAAAATGGGCCCAATTGTATTGAAAAATAAAATAACAATTGTCCATAAAAGAACATTTGCCCTTTCCTTCCGATGCCTATACAAATCAAATAGTGCAATTAGGATAAGAATGAGACCTACCACCATGAACGGTAAAGCTATCTGTAATACTGCTAACCAATCTACATCTCCCAATTCATTTAATCCATAGTGAAGTTTCATGTAATTTTCTCCTCTCAACTTACATTATCATTACTGATAATGATAACAATAACACACAATTTTTGGAATTGCACCTGTTTATTGCTTTATTTTTATATACATTATCATTACTGATAATATCATCGGTACTGATAATACGATTTCACTGTGTATTTAGTGGTCTAAACTTTTAGTACTTTCCATTCTTCTCAACTATGTATTTTTCAGCGCCATGACTACTTTCAAAAACTAGATCTCCTACAAAAATTGCTTGTTATCTATTTCTTTTTTTGCGTATTCATGTCATCATGAACGAATGATTACACTTATATAAAACATACATCTAAATAACGATGTTAAATCTTAAAGGAGAATAGATACAATGAAACATATCATATTTGATTTTGATGGTACACTTGCAGATTCCACTGCTGTACTCGCCTCTGTATGGAACACCATTGCAAAAGAATACGATTTTAAAGAAGTACAACTAGAGGACATTGATTCACTAAAAAAAATATCAATTACCGAACGCAGTAAATTATTTAACTTTCCACTACACAAACTACCAATTATACTTCCTCAATTTTATCGTTTATACCAACAGTCCATAAAAGATGTTCACCTTTTTCGTGGGATGAAAGATGTCTTAAAGGCAATTGAAAACAAGGGTTATACAATCGCAATTATCTCTTCTAATTCGAAGGACAATATTTCAGAGTTTTTAAAGGTAAATGATATTAATCATGTTTCTGAAGTACTATGCTCTAGCCGTATTTTTGGGAAAGATAGAGTGATTAAAAAGTATATAAAAGAAACAAATATCAAAAAATCAGACGTCTTATATGTTGGAGATGAGCAGCGTGATATTGTTGCCTGTAAAAAAGTAGGAATACCAATTATTTGGGTTGGTTGGGGTTATGATGCAATTGAGGTTATTCAATCAGAGAAGCCTGATTATAAAGTATTTTCTCCAGCAGAAATATTAACTATCATTTAAGCAATGAATACATTTCTCATGTCCTCAGGCTCGAAAAAAAAAGACACTTTCATCAGTGTCTCAGAGTAAAACAGAAATACAGAGAAGGTTGATTTGCTCCAAAATAACACTTTTGAGCTAGCCTTACATCAACCTCTTTTTTTTACTATGGGGCTAGCTTTTTATAAGTTCTTTGTATTTTTCGGATGTTCTTATTTCAATAGTAAGAAAATCTTTACCGTACGTTGCCTTAATTAAAAAAGGCACATCACTTGTGTTTTGAAACCTAAAATCTAATCCGCCATAGGATACCGTTGCATCTCTGCCCTTTGGAACGTAGCCAACATCTAATGAATGATGATGTCGCTCGACGAATTTTATAGGTAATTGATCGACTGCATTAAACAACGTTGAGGAAGTTTGGCATATACCCCCACCGATGCCCATAACAAGTTTTTTATTAATAATTTCAGGTGCGGGCTGATAGCCGTTTTTTTCATCTCTCGGTCCAACAACCGTATTAAAAGAAAAAGTATCCCCGCTCCCAACAATGACATTATTGATCGCCTTTGCTGACAGTTCGATATTTTTGTTTCTTCCTACATCTGAGGAGCTGAAGTATGTTGTATACGATGCGACCACAACATCCTCTAAATACGGTATGTCTTCTAGATAATAGCCACTTTCAGTAATATACAGTGGCATTTCTACTTTGCCCCCTGTTACAGATGCAGCTAGTACCCTTTCAACCAATTCACTTTCTTTTAAAATCACCAATGGACTTCCTTTAATAACCCGACCATTGTCATCCAATTTGTCGAGCACCATGCGCTTATCTAAACCAACTACTGTTTCTGTTCCTCTTGCTAACTGTTGTGCTAATTGTTCAATTTTCTTTTTATACGATTCAGGGTCTGTTTCATAGCCTAGTTCCTGTGGTGATATGATGTGGATGATTTCCAAAGATTGCGGATCAACAATTTCAACTACTATAGGTCCAGCTTCCTGCTCCTTGTCCTCCGTGTAGGTCACTGGCTGCTTTACATCGTCAATGTCAATTTGTTCGTTCTCTAATGATTCTTGACAGCCAGCCAAAGCAATAGTACTTCCTAAACAAAATACAGCTATCCAGCTCTTCAATAATAAACACCTACCTCTACCTTACTTACAGCAACATCTTATTCGACTAGTAAGGATAGTGTGTTTCTTTTCATGCATTTTTATTGGTAATTGCTTAAATAATTGTATATAAACTATGCGGAACTAGGCTTGTAACTAATCAAAAGTGGTGTAATTTTTATTCATTTTACATAATTTAACCAATTAGAAAACTCTCTATGTACAAAATTTCCCAACTCTAGCATAGTGCATTGGCACTTGTGGCATTAAAAAGTGTTTTTTATCTGTTTCAATATTTTTGTATGTTATTCTTCGATTTTTTTACAAACGCCATCTACTGCAATTTCCTCTATTTAAAATCTAGCACTTTTTCTTTGATCATTTGTAAACAACTTGCATAAAGTCCCCTATTTCTACTATATAGGAAAAGTCAACGAACAAAGTTATGGTTAGGACTATTAACATTCGTAATAATGCGGAAGCTTGTAGTAAAATAAATTACATCATTATCCTAAATTTCGAAAAGGAGGTAGAAAAGATGCCTACTACACTATTATCTTCTAAATTAACGATTCCTCTCAATGCACCTGATTTAATTGAACGAAAACAAGTATTTGATCTTTTACGACTTCATACTTATAAAAAAGTAACGATTTTACGTGCTCCAGCGGGCTATGGGAAAACAACTGTCCTAAGCAGCTGGTTTAAAAATAGTAAGGAAGCTGTAGCTTGGGTTTCTCTTGATGCTGCTGAAAATGATCCGATACGTTATTGGACTTACGTTGTGCATGCCGTTGCAAAAGCTTATCAGTGCAATATAGACCAAGTACTTGCTCCACTATTACATGCTCAAGACCTAGCGACACTTGAATTTTTTATCAATTCATTTTTGGAAGAACTCCATGCTTTCGCAAAACCAATACATATTGTATTAGATGATTATCATGTAATTGATAATCCCGCAATTCATCAACTTATGACGCAGTTCATAGAATACTTACCCTGTGAGGCACATATATATATTGCGACTCGGACAACCCTTGCACTCCCTACCGCTAAGTGGCGTGTTAAACAATGGCTACAAGAATTTAATGCAGATCATTTACGCTTTACGTTGCAAGAAACTAAGCAATTTTTTTCTTACAAACATGCAACACCACTAAATCAACAACATTTACAAAATGTTTTAGACAAAACGGAAGGATGGGTGGCTGGATTATTGTTAACGCGCTTGGCAAATGAACAACAAATAGACCCAATCGATAATATAGCGCAGCCGTTTATTTCTGAGTTTCTATGGCAAGAAATTATTCAAAATCTTCCGTCTACAACACAAAAATTTCTCATACAGACATCTTTACTGCATGAGCTAGAACCTGCTATATGTGACCAGCTTACAAAGCAATCAAATAGCCTTGAATTGTTAGAAAATTTAGAAGCAAAAGGTCTATTTATCATTCGTCTGCAATCAAAAAAGCCTGTTTTCCGATACCATCATTTATTTGCGGAAGCTTTACAATTAGAACTAAACAAACAATATTCAGTTCAGCAAGTACAATTGATTGTCCAAGAAGTTGCTCATTCTATTTACAAGCAGGGAAATTATAATTCTGCCATCGAGCTAGCACTTAAATATGAACAATATGAACAAGCAGCTTCATGGATAACAGAACATCTTGTACAGCTCTACGCTTCTGGACAAACGACAACATACATGCGCTGGCTACACCAACTTCGGAGTGCACATTATATCGTTCCATATGAAATGCTTGTTATCGGTTTCCTAACTTCTATTACAACAATGGATACAAAAATAGCTACTTCCCTTATGGAGGAGCTTGAAATACGACAACATGTAGAACATTGGATGGATCAAGAAGAGCATGCTGCGATGGCGTATATATATGAAAGTGCTAAAGCATATGCAATTGTCGCTTCTGGTGGGAATTTACAGTTAGTTGAAGAAATTATGCGCAATCTGCTCGCAAAAGGTCCTGCTCCTTCTCGTTGGGATAACGTGCCGATTCCTTATAATATTTTTGAATACAAACTGTCTCGTACTAGTATCGGCTCAAAAGGGAAACTTCAAATAATGGAAGATGGCGAAGCTGTTGGTAAACTTTTTCGAGAAACATCGTTACAAACTGCAAATGTTACAGCTTTTAGCTATGGGGTTGCTGCTGAATCATTATATGAACGAAGTTTAATAGAATACGCTCAAAAGGAGCTTGAAATCGCCATCGGTTTAGGTCATCATCATCAAGATCCTGGTTTATTTGTTCCTATGTATTTATTAAAAGCAAAAATTTACACCCATCAACAACAAGCAACTACAGCACGTGCGATGCTAGCACAAGTATTAGAAGATGTTTCAGAAAAACATTGGCGAACTTCCATTCAAATTATGCAAGCTTATTTTTTTATAGTTGATGGAGATAGTCAAAATGCAGAGATGCTATTGCAGGCAACGAAAACGAAACAACCATTTTGGCAGCTCGTTTATGCTCGTTTACTGTTATTAAAGGGCGAGCTAAACGATGCATTATCTATTGTCATTCAAGTGAAAACGAAGGCTCAGCAAGATGAGCAAATCGCAACGATTATAGAAGCAACAGTGCTAGAGGCTATTTGCCAGCATCGTTTAGGAAACACTTCTATCGCATTAGATATTTTACATGAAGTGTTACAATTAGCAGCAAAATATTATTATGTTCGGACGTTATTAGATGAGAAGGAGCTACTCCCCCTTCTAGAGCAATATTTTCAATTAGAGTCGTATGCATTAAAATGGAATCCTTACCCTGATTATTATTTCAATTATCTTCAAAGTTGCATAACGAATGGAGTTCGTAACGAAATATTAACACCACGTGAAAAGGAATTGCTCAATCTTTTAGCCAATGGTGTTACCAATCGAGAAATTGCAAAGCTGTTGAATTTATCAGATGGAACCGTTCGCGTTTATTTATCTACTATTTATCAAAAACTAGGCGTCAAATCCCGTACGCAGGCAATCCTCCACTCAAAAAAGGAAATATGAAAACGGGATCTATAATTACTAGAACCACTTTAAAACAAGCAAATGCCATCTTTTTAGTATCAATCCGAAATGTTGCCTTAATTGGTAATAGTTTAACGGAAGGTTGTCCAGGAGTGTCTTTCTCGAATATATTAAAGGAAAAGTTCCAAGCATTACATTTACTAATGTCGTCAAATCGGGCGAGACCGTTTGTGTGCTCGTTTAACTATTAGCTACTAATGTTGATCTTGCTTTTCTCTTTATTGGGGTCAATGATGTTTATTCTAAATTGCTAAATGGTGCTGGCATTGTTGCAAACGATTATGCAATGATGATAAATAAGAAGCAAACTAGTTAATGTAAATTAATGAATATTAGACAAAAAAAGAACTGCTCCCCATATGTTGGAACAGTTCTTTTTTATTATTTTTGTATAAACATTTGAGACCAGTAGTTGCCATCTTGCACAAATCCTACACCGATATGTGTAAAGTTTTTGTTTAAGATGTTCGCTCGGTGTCCTTCACTATTCATCCAAGCATTGACAACCTCAGTCGCTGACTTTTGACCTTTAGCAATATTTTCACCAGCTGATTTATACGTAATACCAAAGTTTTTCATCATTGTAAATGGTGTGCCATATGTTGGACTTGTATGGTCGAAATAGTTTTTATCATGCATGTCTTGAGATTTATATTTTGCTACTCTTGAAAGCTCCCAATCTTCTTTTAATGCTGGAAGACCCGCTTTTGTACGTTCTGCATTGACTAGCTTAACGACTTCTTGTTCTACAGATGCTTGCTCATTTGTTGGAATATTAATTTTTTGCCCTATGTTTATTTGATCAGGATTTGCTAGTTGAGGATTTGCATCAATTAGCTCCTGTACGCCTGTTTGAGTATTTACGGCAATTTTCCAAAGAGAATCACCTGCTACTACTGTATATGAATCAGCTGCCATTGCGCTGATTGGTACTAATAATGAAACCGATAATACGGATGCCATTGCGACTTTTTTTACTTTTTTAAACATGTTATTCATTCCTTCCTGTTTTGCTCTATATTCATGGTAAATAGTTTTGCAACATAATTCATCACTAAATATTTGGAAGGATTTTTACAGTTGTATTACATCTGAAATAATTAACGAACAGATTGCCAGATTTACGGTCTTTTTTCTCAACTTTTTAGTAATAAATTTGAAATATAGTTGTAACAGGAATATATTACTACGATATTTTCAGCAGCATCATTCCCTTTTTATTCATTAAAAATCCAATAACTAGAAAATAAATTGTTTGAGTGCCTGTCACTGTATGTATTCAGAATTGTTTGGGTGCCTGACACCGCAACTATTCAGAATTGTTTGAGTGCCTGCCACTTTATTGATGTATCTTCTACGAAGGTCGCTGTATTAAATAAAAACAAAATATTTTCTATCCCGTTTTCAGCCATATACTTCGATATATTCCCGTTATAGTAGCGCAAGTCAATTACATGAATTTCAGAAATATGATTTGTCAAAAACGGAATGACGCTATGGGCATATGAGTCTTTGATAACTAACAGTTTCTGTTGATTAATTTGTTGTGTATCGAGCTTTGTCGTAAGCTTCATAAGCGCATGGACTCCACCTAGGAAATATGAATATTGATCCTTTTTCTGTAGAAAGCTTGAATCATACATTGATGTATAGGTTTGATCAGAATCTGCAATATACATCTCTGTCTCTACTTTCTTACGTGGCGTATACACTTGCAATTGATCAGGCGTGACAACATTAAATTGACTGCGAGTATGATAGCTGCCGAGAAATGTGTTGCTAATGGTTTTAATTAAAAAATCACTTTGCGAAAGCGGTTGCCACCCCATTTGCTTCGCATATGCGACATATGCTAAATAGGCTCCATATGTCGTCCAGTGATGGTCTGTACGATAGTAAATTGATTCAGAAGCATGTGGCTCCAAAAAATTAAAACCATTGATAAACGTGACCTTATTGTGCAACTGCCCTTCTATTAATTGATTGACTTTCTTTTGAGGATACGTTGGTGCTAGCCACGGTAAGCGCTCAGGATAAAGTCCAACAGATGTTGGTGCAAGCATAAAAGTCATGTTTACTTTTGGATGATTGAGAGCAAATTGCTTCACTGCCTCTACGTTTTGTTGCACTTGCGTATCATCAGGTTTTGTAAACTTGTCGAATAAATAGCCATCTTTTCCGTTATAGATGCCATTATTCTCTTGTTGTAAACGTCCTTTTTCCGTGGCTGATTTCATCCACAACCATTTGTCACGAAATGGGAAATGGTCTGTGACGAAACGCTCCGCTTCCTCTGCATATTTTTTCGATATTATATTATCCCATGTTAAATGGGGTGCTGCTTGTAAATATCTATTTTCCAATTCGGAGAAGCGATGATGAGGCAAAATGAAAAACAGTAGCGTGAAGAACAACATTGTACCGATAAAACTAAAAACTAATAGCCGCTCTGCTTTTTGCTTCATACTGATCTACCTCCTTAAAAGCGAAAATATAAAAATGGATTAAACGTCGCGTCGACTAAATAAGCTACAGAAAGAAAATACAATATGCCATACCAAGCAATATGCAGTAAGGATAACTCACTCGTTTTCTTCCATAATTTCATCGGTATTGAAGCCATAATTAGCACTAGAAGGAGCACGATATTCGTATAAAAATAGTACCCAGTGTCATTATTCCAAAGGGATTGTCCATTGAATCCGAACATGGCCGCCAAATAGTTTCCTATTAACGACGGTTGCTCGAAGGCAAACAGCACCCATCCAATTAAAATTAGGAAGATGGCATACAAATGTCTTGTCCACCGTGGTAGGCGAGAAAGTAAAGTTAAACCCCACCATTTTTCAACAATAAGAATAACTCCGAAATACAACCCCCACCATATAAAATTCCAACTGGCCCCATGCCAAAAACCTGTTAATAGCCAAACGATTAAAATATTGCGCATTTGAGTGGCTAACCCTTTACGATTGCCACCGAGTGGAATGTAAACATAATCTCGGAACCAGCTACTTAATGAGATATGCCACCTTCTCCAAAAGTCCGTAATGCTTTGAGCAATATACGGCTTGTTAAAATTTTCATTGAATCGAAAACCAAACATTAATCCAAGTCCTATAGCCATATCAGAATATCCGCTAAAATCAAAATAAATTTGAAAGGCGAAAGCAATAATGCCTAACCAAGCTGTTAACATTGGCATCGTTTCTACATTTGAGCTAGAAATTGTGTCCCAAAGTAAGCCTATGTTATTAGCTAATAGCACCTTTTTAGCTAAGCCAATAATAAAGCGTCGCACACCTTCTGCAAACATACTAATACTTTCTGCACGATGCTGCAGTTGTTGGGCAATTGTATTATAAGTCACGATTGGGCCAGCCACTAATTGGGGGAACAGAGCCACAAATGTACCGAAATCAATCCAGTTCCGCTGTGCTTTTGCTGTTCCCCTGTAGACGTCTATAATATAAGACATGGATTGGAACGTATAAAAGGAGATACCGATTGGCAAAGGAAGTTCTGTTAACGGGATATCCGTACCAAGTAATGTATTTATATTGTGAATTAGAAAATCTGCATATTTAAAATAAGATAACAGCATTAAATTCACAATAATGGAGCATAGAACAATGCCCTTTCTTTTTACTGACGACATGTTTGGCTTATCTAATAACAAACCGAAACTATAATCCGTCAGTGTAGACACTAGCATAATCACGATATAAACTGGTTCGCCCCATGCATAAAAAATTAAACTCATAATAAATAAAATGAAATTTTTAATTTTTCTTGGCGAGCAATAATAAAGCATTAGCACTATTGGCAAAAATACGAATAGAAAGAGCAGGCTACTAAATACCATGTGCTATTTTGATTCAAAGAAGCTATCGTAAACTTTTATAAGCTCGTCAGCACTATCTGAAATTACTAATAATACGTAATTCCCTTTTGTAATAAGTTTGTAGTTTTTAGCATTCTCATATTGGTCTGGTAAATATTGTTCAAATTGTTTTTGAACATTTTCTGCACGTTTTTTTAATGCCGCTTGGATATCCGAAACATCCTTTGCTTCTTTTACTTTGAATATAGCAATTTCATTCGTTTTAATATTCATCATTGGCACACGTACTGAATAATCCTCAAGCTTAGCAGAATCTATATTATAGAGGTCCTTTAATTCTTCCGCTGATAATTCCATTAGTACGGGTTGCTCTACTTTTTCTAACATTTGATCTGCCATTTCTTTAGCAGACAGTTTTACTTCAATTGTCGAATCTTTATCTCCAGCACAAGCAGAGATGATCACAGCTAGCATAGCCGTTAATAAAATCATTATTGTTTTTTTCATGTTAAAAACTCCTTTTAAATGTGTATTTCAATGAGAGTAGACGTAGAGCATCTACGAACGTTACATAAAAAGTTTTTTCTTTTATAATTTTTTGCGTTTTTTAGAAGTGATTGTACTTTTTTAGCAAGAAACACTTACCTTTAACCTCTTTTCTATGAAAAAATATCCACAAAAAAGGGTACACCGATTTCCGATGTACCCTTTTTCCATTTACATTCATTTTCTTGATAAACGATAAACTAAAGCAATATACAGTAAATCATACATAACGGTTGCCATAGAAGTAATTGTAATGAATGGGGTTCTAAAATAAATAAAGAAACCGACAGCTGCAAATAACGTTCCAATCATTTTGCAAAGTGCAATGGACATAGATTGGCCAGCTAAACTCCCCCTACCGAGCAATAAACCGATAAATAGTCCAGACATCATTAAATTTTGTATAAATGCCGCATATTTTCCTTCCATATCATGTAGCTCATGGGAAAGTACCATAATGATTAAAAAGCTGACGCTAAGTGTAAATAGGAATGATGTGTAAAAAAGTTTTGAAGAAATCGTTTTTTTATATTCATTACGCCCATATATTAAATATTGCCACATAATGACAAGGTCGAGTACAAACCATATAAACGAGATAACTCTTTGTAAATCATTTTGCGGATAAATAAAAGTAAAGATAAATTCCCATGAAATATTGGCACATATTGCAACCATTGGCATACCATATTTCTCATCTTGAAAGCTCCGTTTAATAATAAGTATGTATGTCAAAATCCAAAAAAGTCCCATGCCTAGTTGGCAAATAAATAAAAAATTATATTGATTCATTAAACACGCTCCTTTTAAACTTGCTTGATAGAAAAGAAACCTCTTCATGTTACTGTATGACTAGTACTGAATCTATTATGTCAGTTGTAAGAGGTACAATTTAAACAAGTAAAAATATAGCGCTCCAGTCAATTAACCTGTAAGTCAGGATGCACGTTGCATAAGCTATACATTGGCAATTCAATTCGATATAGTTAAACGGGGTGAGTAAATGAAAACTAAAATTTATTACAACAATGAGCAGTTCATAGCAGGAACTACCTTGAAAGATAGTACGGAACTTGAACAAAACAATATGGCACTACACGTTTGCACAAGCCCAGATGATGTAGTAATTAATCGAAAGAAATTAGCGGCAACCTTACATTGTGATATTAATGATTTTATTTGTACGCAGCAAACACACAGTGCTAATTTTCATCGCGCGACGTTAGCCGATAAAGGATTCGGGGCACAGCGACAAGATACAGCCATTGCCAATACCGATGCGCTGTATACTTTTGAAAAAGATTTAATACTTTGTAGTTTTACGGCTGATTGTGTACCTGTCATTTTTTATAATAATCATCATGGTGTGATTGGTGTGATTCATTCAGGCTGGCAAGGTACAGTCAAGGAAGTGACAGTCAAACTATTTCAACATCTAATCGAGACAGAGCAATGCAGTCCTCAAGATTTCCACGTACAAATCGGCATGGCACTTAGCCAGCAGAAATTTGAGGTTGATGCCGATGTCTATGAACAATTTAATCGTCTCGGCTATGCGGATGATTTTATGTATTACAATGCACAAACAAATAAGTATCACATTGATAACCAACAAACTGTGAAAAAGCAATGTGAGCTTGCAGGCATTCCTTCACATCAAATTATGATTGATAATACGTGCACGTTTCTTAGTGACCAAGGGTTCTCCTATCGTCAGGATAAACAGAGTGGCAGACATTTGAGCTTTATCATGCGAAAATCATAAGGATTACAACCTACTTACATCAAAAAGGCAATTTATCACTAATATCGATGATAAATTGCCTCACTTCTATATGGTTAATTCACATATCCTCATTATTTACTGATTCATTTCTATTAGCATTTTTTAAATTGCATAAAAGCTGGCTATCCTATATAACATGTCCATTGGTTTTCCAATTCATTAGTGTATAGGAGGAATAATAATCCCTATTCCATATATTATTGTACTTAGCTTGCTTATTTCATTATTAAATATATTTGATGGTTTTGCGACACACTTTGGGTTGCTTCACAATAAAATTGAAGAATCAAACCCGATTATGCACTTTTTATGGATGTCAAGCCCTGCCTTGTTTTTAACAGTGAAAATGATGCTGTCTATATCCATTTCCTATCTTTCCTATTTAGTTTATAAGCTGAGTAGCACTCGTTTCCGAAAACTATATACAACCTGTTTATTGGGAATTTTTATCCTTTACTTAGCAATTTTTAGCCTGCATCTGTACTGGCTAATTGTACTTTAATCTAATGATTCTTGCTTTATAGAAAAATGGTTATTTTAATGTTCCCGTACTAATGATGGATGTTTTTACATGAACATCGATTGCAACTTTACTAACAATTTCTCTCTTCTTTTCGGTTGTCCATTTTCCATAATGATACATTCGGAAATATTCACTTAGCCCACTTGGATCTACTTGCCATCCATTCAGTTTATCTAAAAACGCCTTACTATCTTGCTCTAACTCCTTATTTACGTCTTTTTCCAATTCGGCTAAGCTTTCTGTTGTAAATAAATCATTCTCTCTTTCACCTTTGTACTCACTTAATGTTCCTTTTATCTCTATAGATATAGTGAGCTTAGGTGAAGTCATACTTTTATTGCTTTTTAAGTGCACATCATTTTCAACTAAGTCAATTAATAGTTTTTCTTTGCCATGTCCCTGTTCCATCGTAATATCCAATGGGGCAAGGTTTTTTCTTCCTTGTATTGCTTGAATAATAAGTGCCTCTTTTGGATTTATTAATTCAAACATTTGGTTACCTTTAAACACCGCAATTCCTTTTATTTCAATTTTATCACTATTTTTATCAATAAACGGAATAATAGGATCGAACACAGGATTAGTAATCGTATACATAAAATCGTGAATATTTGTATTAGGATTAAATGCTGTATTTATGCTTGGCTGCAATAAATCGTTTAAATAAAAGTTAATATTTGGTTTATCTGGATAATTATATTTTAGCATTTCCTCTCCATTTTCTTTCACAATCGCAATAAGTACTTTATTACCTACTTCTGCATTTCGGTATAAATGTTGAATCACTTTTCGCACATTACCTTGACGTGCAAACTCCTCATTAAACAACACAACACGTAATTGATTAAAAACAATCTTTTTATCTGAAAGCTTTTCTATTTCAACAATGCCATTTGAAACGAGATCCGTGACGACTGTAAAAGTCTGTGTACTCCGTTGTGCTTCAGGTGAATATTGAGGGATTGCGACGGTTAGTTTCATGCTGTCTTTATCTATATAATCAAAAGCGATTATACCTACCATCCCTACATCTTCAAGTGGTACCTTTATTTCCTTTTCTCCGCAAGCAGCTAAAAATAACAGTTGTATAAAAAGCATTAGACAAAGAAGTTTTCTGTTCATAATTGCACCTGCTTCTTTTTTCGAAATGCATAAATCATAATTAATAAAATAGGCCAAAAAATTAGCATGTAGCCAACATAACTTGCACCAATAAATAATTTTTCTTGAAAATCTCTTGAAAAAGGCATTTTCACAACAAAGAAAATAATTATTGCTAAAATATATAAATAAGCTTTACTTTTTTTAGATAGTAAAGAATCTACACCTTTTTTCGCACACCATAAATAAGCTGCCACCGTAGATAATATTAAAAATACCCATAATGTAATACCGAAAATATCAATTCTTTCAATAAAAGAAAACTCACCAGCTTTAAATAAATTTAATACTGAAAATTCAACATTTACCAGCTGCCATTCTGAATAATACATTACACTTATCGCTGTTGTAATAAAACAAATTAGAATACTAATCCAAATACCTATTAGCGTATGCCGATATGCTTTTTTTTGATCGACAATGTAAGGAAAATAAAACATGATTAATTCATAGCCTAAAATCGATAAATAACCTCTTTTTAATGCCTCATAAAAGTCGTTTACACTAAAAAAATTGTATAGAGGTAGAAAATGGCTCATATCGCCCTTTTCAAATGCCCAATGTGTAAAATAGACCATTCCAATTGTTAGAAAAAAGGTCAAAATACAAAATCTCGCTATAGATTTAATACCTCCACTAACAATGTAAACAAGCAATAATAAAAAACAAAAAACAGGTCCAGTAATTGTTTGCTCTTGAAGTGCAGTACTTTGAATAAGGTGCATATAGTTACTAATAATTCCCGCAATAAAAACAATAAATTGAATAACGAAAAAAAGATTAATAAATTTACCTAACCATTTTCCTAGTAGAATTTCATTTATACGAAATAAGTTATCGTTCGGATATTTTGAACTAATCCAAACCATTGGGTAAAGTGTAGCACTCGCAATAACACCAAAAAGCAGTGGCATAAAAGCTTGGCTATATCCTAAAGAACTAAGTTGCTGAGGTAGTGAGAGAATGCCAGTACCGATCATTACGCTTTGTGCCAAAAAAACTACATGATATGCATTTAATAGCTTCCTCTTGCTCTTACCTGTACTCAACTTTAAACACCTCAAATTCTGTAACAGCTTTTATTTTTTTTGTGCTCTAGAAATACCTTTCTTTTCATTTAAATATTTAATTGGAAAACGAATAATACTATCCATTAAATCTTTTGCGTTCCGAGGAACGACTGGCGTCATATATGGTGTCCCTAGAGAATTTAAACGTAATAAATGCGCAAATAGCCATGCAAACGCGAGCATTAATCCGTACAATCCAAAAAGCCCTGCCGATAAAATAAAAATATACCGAATAAATCTACTTGTATTACTTAATAAAAAGATCGGTGGGAGGAATGACAGTAAGGCTGATGTGGCAACTAATACAATTAAAATATTACTAAGCAATCCAGCTTCAACGGCCGCAGTACCAATAACGATACCTCCTACGATACCAATTGTTTGACCAACTTTCGCAGGCATTCGTGATCCAGCTTCACGGAGTACTTCAATAATTAATTCAATAAACAATACTTCTATTAGCGGTGGAAACGGTACTTTACTTCTTGATTCCTGCAAGTTTAACAATAGCTCATAAGGTAAAATTTCAGGATGAAAAGTCAATGCAGATATATACATTGGCGTAATCATAATGGTCATAAAAAAACCAAAAAATCGAAGCATTCTTAGCAGAGATGCTGTAGTCCAACGGTTATAATAATCTTCAACAGAAACAAACATTTCAAAAAATGATGTCGGACAAACAATCGCTGCTTGGCTATTATCCATAAAAATCACGATTCTTCCATCAATAAGATACTGACTGACACTGTCTGGTCGTACGCTCATATAATGCTGTGGGAAGGGCGATAACGGATTATCTTCAATCAGTTGCTTGAGCTCTGATATATCTGTAAAGAAGGGATATTGTAAATTATCAATGCGCTCTCGTAGCGTGTCTAAATTTTCTTTATTTACTATATTTTCCATATATAAAATTGAAATTTTTATATTTGTTTCGGTTCCTACAGTACGTGTTTCGTTTTTTAACATTGGATTTTGAATTCGTCTTTTTACTAATGAGATATTGGTCTCTAATGATTCTGTAAAAGCATCTTGAGGTCCAATAACTGTTGACTCCGTTTCCGTATTCGTAATTGAACGAGTAGGCGCACTATAGGTATCAATTACCTGTAAAAGAGCAGGTTTATGGAAAAATAATAACGTTTGACCAGCATTTAATTTTTGTAAAATTACATCAATATCGTCTAAGGCAACCGATTCCGATATTTGGAAAATTTGATTAACATGATTGACTAACGGAATGAAAACCATTGATTGTATGGTCATTTTCTCGATAAGTGAAGAGAAATAAATAATCGTAACATACCCTGCGTCTGTATCCATCTCTTTAATAACAACATCATCAATTTCTTGTATCTTTTTCTTTATTTCTTCTAGTACTTGTTGTTCTTTTTCTTCCATGTTATGTCTCCCCCCTTAAAAGCTAATTGAAATTGGCACGCCCCATCTAACGTTTATATGTACCATGCATACACCATCACCATATTATTCATATAGTTTGTCCTTTTACTGAATAAATATGTATAAAATATTTCTATAAAAAGGACAAAAAAGGATATATCCCAAGCAAGAGATATATCCTTTTCTATTATTTTGTATAATTATTTTCAGATCGTTTTTTTCCAATACCGAACAAATAGTAGCTAAGTGTAATAAGAATAAGGAAAACAATGCCTACAATTAATGAAACTCGTGTATCCTCATTGAACCACATACCAACGAGTACCATTATTAAAAATGCAATTGTCGCATAGTTTGTGAAAGGAGCGAATGGCGTTTTAAATGGATGTTTTTCCAATTGTGCCCCTTTTTCCTTTCTAAAGCGAATCTGACTTATCAAGATGACAAACCATGGAATCATCCCTGGCAGTACACTAGCACTATATACATAGACAAATAGGTTTTTTGGAGCAATGTAACTTAAAATAACGCCTACAACTAAACCAACTAGCACACCAGCTGTACCTAGAATTGGTACACCATTATTTGAAACCTTTGCAAAAAACTTAGGTGCTTGACCATTCATAGCAAGTGTGTAAAGCATGCGCCCAGCACTATAAATCCCACTATTACAGCCACTCATCGCTGCTGTAATGACGACAAAGTTAATGATACCTGCCGCTGCAGTAATACCCACTTTTGCGAAAGTGGCAACAAATGGACTACCAATTGTCCCTAGCTCATCCCACGGATAAACGGTTACAATGATAAAAATTGCACCAATATAGAAAATTAGTATGCGCCAAATAATACTTTGTATCGCATTCGTAATAGTTGTTTGGGGATTTTTTGCTTCTCCCGCAGTAATCCCAATAAGCTCTACGCCTTGGTAAGCAGCAACAACTAAAGATAATGCAAAGAAGAAACCTGTCCATCCGCCAGTAAAGAAGCCTCCGTGAGCCCAAAGATTTGATAGACCAATTGCAATGCCTCCATTGCCAATACCAAAGAAGATTAGGCCAAAGCCCGCCACAATCATTAGCACAATCGTAACGATTTTTATCATCGCAAACCAAAACTCAAATTCCCCAAATGATTTAACAGAAACAAAGTTGGCAACACCAAGTATCACCATGGCAATCAATCCAGGAATCCACGCAGGCAAATCTGGGAACCAATACTGCATGTACGTTCCGACTGCGATAATTTCTGACATCCCAACGATAACCCACTGAAACCAGTTACTCCATGCCGTTAAATAACCTGCTAATGGATGAATATATTTATAACCAAATGTTGCAAATGACCCCGTACTTGGCTCAACATAAAGCATTTCACCCATTGCACGCATAATAAAAAATATAAAAATACCTGATATAGCATAGGCAAGGAGCACGGATGGCCCAGTCCACTGAATAGCACTGGCAGAACCCATAAATAGACCTACACCTATGGTACCACCAAGAGCAATCATTTGAATATGTCGCGCCTCCAAGCCTCTATTTAATTCTTTTTTTGCCACTTGTATACGCCTCTTTCCACTAATATTGCTTCGTTATTTACTTTATAAATAATAATAAATTCTTTCGATAAATACAAATGTATTTTTAGGAAAAACATATTTTTTCTCACTAGAAGAAATAAAAAGGCAACCGTAAACGCTAGTTACTATGTTGTAATACAAGACATTAGATTAGGATTAAATCCCGTTAGAACAAGGAATTTTTGGGTAAACTCCAGATGAAATCCATTATTCATTTTGAAAATATATAAACGTACTACTTTGTAATTTGAAAATTTTAAGAAGCAAAAAAAATTATTTTATGTATCCGTATTATTATTTCAGAATATTCTTAATTGTATTTTTGCAGTCAATAACCAAATATTGTTCATTCAATTTAAATATTTCTTAATATTCAACCGATTTAGCGGAAAATTAGCAAAAACAATTGACCTGAAAGTCAAAAAAGTATAATATTTTTACATATTTCTATGAAAAAGAGGCTTATATGTGAGAAATTTATTATTTAGAAGAAAAAATATAAAGGATTTATTAAAAAAAGATAGTACCATTCAGCTCAAACAATCGCTAGGCGCTTTTGATCTAATATTACTTGGCGTTGGTGCTATTGTTGGAACAGGTATTTTCATCCTACCTGGCACAGTAGCTGCTACCCACGCAGGCCCTGGAATTGTGTTTTCTTTTATTATAGCTGCTATCGTCTGCGCGTTAGCAGGCATGTGCTATTCTGAGTTTGCGTCAAGTGTACCTGTCACGGGAAGTGCCTACACATATAGCTATATTGTATTTGGAGAAATTGTTGCTTGGTTAGTTGGTTGGGCGCTGTTATTAGAGTATGGACTAGCCGTTGCAGCCGTTGCAACAGGATGGTCATCTTATTTAAGTGCTTTACTGGCTGGCTTCCAAATATCGCTTCCAACAGCAGTCTCGGGTTCATTCGATCCATCCGCGGGTACGTACATTAACCTCCCTGCTATTGTCATAATTTTCGCTACTGCATTTTTCTTAACACTCGGAATAAAGGAATCAACAAGATTAAATTCCATTATGGTGTTCTTGAAAGTCGCAGTGATTTTTCTATTTATCGGCGTTGGAATATTTTACGTTGAGCCTACAAACTGGCAGCCATTTCTCCCATTTGGTGTAAGCGGGGTATTGGGCGGCGCAGCACTTGTATTCTTCGCTTACTTAGGATTTGATGCTGTTTCATCCGCAGCTGAGGAAGTAAAAAATCCCCAACGCAATATGCCTATTGGGATAATCGGTTCACTATTAATATGTACAGTTCTTTATGTCATTGTCTCACTAGTGTTAACAGGCATGGTCCCATACACACAACTGAACGTCAGTGATCCTGTCAGCTATGTCATGCAGCTCGTTCATCAAGATTGGATTGCTGGTATCATTTCATTAGGTGCAGTTGTAGGAATGATGACCGTTATTCTTGTAATGTCCTATGGAGGGACACGCCTGTTATATGCACTAGGTCGCGACGGTTTACTACCAAAAAGTATGGCAGAGCTAAGTCCAAAGTTTAAAACGCCAGTGAAAAACACTTGGGTATTTGCAGTACTTGTTGCTTTCTGTGCTGGCTTCGTTCCTTTGTCAAAGTTAACAGAGCTTGTCAATATGGGAACACTCATAGCTTTCACAATCGTCTCACTTGGCGTGATTTATTTAAGAAAAAATAAAAACATTCCTTCAGGCGGCTTTAAAGTACCGTTCTTCCCTGTGTTACCTATTTTGTCATTCTTCATGTGTTTATTTTTAATTTCACAGCTATCCGTACATACTTGGATTGCTTGTGGTCTTTGGTTTATTGTTGGCTTGATAATATACTTTGTATACGGGCTAAAGCATAGCACAATGAATTAAGGTGTCTGGCACTCAAACAATTCTGAATTTTCACTGGGCATGCCCGTGAGAGTGTCAGGCACTCAAACAATTTTTTCCGATTACAAAAAACCCGCTGAAAATTCAGCGGGTTTTTACGTTTTAGTAGTCTTATTGATTTATTGCAACATTGTTTGTTCCTGTAGCTTTATCGCAAAATATTTACGCGCATCCGCTGTCAGAATTTGCAAATGCACAACCTCTTCCTGCCGTGCAAACTCCACAAACATGCCACTTAAGTTTTCATAAACATATTTGATTTTAAAGCCACTATCTAAAAATTCGTCAATTTTTTTTATTTCCTCTGTACTTTGTAAGAAATCAGACATAGCCACACCCCTCTTTTACTTTCTACTCAGCACCTTTTATTTCAAGTATTGGTTCTGCCTGATCTACTGTCTCAACGTCCTCTGAACTAGCTGTCGGCTGAGATAGTGAATCTTGACCAAATAGTTCATCCAAGTTGTGACCAGCAGTAATTCCTAAATACTTAACATCACTTGGATCTTCTAGTTCAGCTTGTGGATACTTTTTGAACCACCAATACTTCGCCAACACATAGTAAACGAGCGCTCCGACAATAAATCCAACTAGGGACGAATATGCAGAAAACACATTAGCTACTGCCCCACCGACAATCCAAGCTATCAAACCAGCCAAATTAAAGCCTTTCATATATTTAAATTGGCCATTTAGCTCATACAAATCTTTTACGTTTACGCGTCTTTTACGTATTAAATAATAGTCTGCAAATAAAATACCGACAATTGCCGTTAAAATACCACCTATAATTAATAACGCATTCACTAATACATCAAATAAGCTCCACGGCTGTGCAAGAATTCCTATTATCCCTGCAATAACAACACCTACCCAGAACGGAACTTTTGGACCGCCAATATTTGAGAAAATAGTAGCTGCCGGAATTACATTAGCAGATGTATTTGTTGACCATTGTGCTAGAACGATCATTAATAAAAGTATCCCCAAAATAAAGCCACTCGCACTTTGTTGTAATGCGTTTATTGGATCAGCAGATGCGACAGCCATATAACAAACCGCTCCGATAGTAACGATAAACGTATTTGTAATAGGCATGACAATTAATGAACCGACCAACTGCGTTTTGTTACGTTTAAACCAATTGCGCTCATTTTTTGGTGCTTTAAAGTAGCGAGAAAGGGACGGCATGTCGGCTGCTAAAGTAGCCCAGAAGCCCATATTCGCCATAATGACAATCATAAATGCTGTAAATGCCGCTACACCTGTAGTTGGCGTCTCAACCCAAGACCAAATTTCTTTCCCTTGAGCTGTAGCAGCATCAGCTAATGTTATATACATCCAACAGGAAATCAAAATGATAATCGGCGCTGCTAAATCTGCAAACCGCTCGATTGATTTAATGCCTAACGACGTATTGAAAAGTTGAAGTGCTGCAAAGACAAGGAAGCATAAGAACCAATTATTAAAGTCAAATAGTAAATTTAAAATCCCATTAATAGCCATTGCACCGAAATATGTGTTTAGACCAAACCAACAGGCCGCTGTCACCCCTCGAACTAACGACGGTATATGTGTTCCAAACGTACCGAAAGGAGCACGCATATAGACAGGAAAAGACAAGCCATGTTCTATTCCGATATCTCCAATTAACGTCATAAATACACCGATTAAACACGAACCTATTAACGTTGCTAAAATTACCATAGGTAACGGTAAACTCATAATAGCAGAACCGCCTATTGCAAAGGCCGCTAATACAATAGCCATTCCTATCCAAATAACTGCAAAACCGAATGTTCCAATATTTCTTTGTTGATGTGTCACTGGAAGTAAATCAGGGGATTTCAAATAATTCCCGTCATGTTCCATACATTTCGCTCCTTTTTAATAAATTATGCATCTGTATCAAGCAATCCGAAAAATGAGTCAGGCTGACCTAGCACATCATTCATCACTTGTACTTGTTACATGATTTTTCATTCAAATAGTTCCCAAGTGAAAGGGCTATAAGAACATTTCTTTCGAGCTCCTTCAACGGTTGATTGCCCTACTGAATGAAATTTTCCGTGACATCTACTTGAGGTTGCCTCCCTTTAACACTAAAGGGAGGTGGAAAAACAGTTACTAACTAACAGTCGAAAATTTTATTTAGATAGACTACTCATAATTAATTGGCGTTCATTCCAAGTCATTGGTGCAATAGCAGATTTTCTTTCTACCATTGTAATTGCGCCATCCACTGGGCACACAATGGAGCACAAATTACATCCGACGCAATCTTCCTCACGAACCTTTAACTTTGGCACTCCATTTTCTGTATATAAATCGATACATTGATGGGACGTATCTTCGCATGCAATATGACACTTATTACAGTTAATACATACATCATTATTAATTTCCGCGACAATTTTATAATTTAAATCTAAATTGCCCCAGTCTGAATAGCGAGATACCGAGCGTCCAACTAAATCTTTCAAGGATGCAATCCCTTTATCATCTAAATAATTATTTAATCCATCAATCATATCTTCAACAATACTAAATCCATGATGCATTGCGGCTGTGCATACTTGCACACCTGTCGCACCCATTAAAATAAACTCTGCCGCATCTTGCCAATTAGAAATACCTCCGATACCCGAGATAGGCACATTAATAAGAGGATTACGGGCACACTCTGCCACCATATTTAGGGCAATCGGTTTAACAGCTGGACCACAATAGCCACCATGTGCCCCTTTACCAGCAACATGAGGCACAGTATTCCATGTATCTAAATCGACACCTGCCAGACTATTAATTGTATTAATCATACTAATGGCATCTGCTCCACCTCTTGTCGCTGCTTCAGCAGTGACAGTTATATCCGTTATGTTAGGTGTTAACTTCACAATAACTGGTGTACGTGCTGCCTCTTTCACCCAATACGTTTGCTTCTCCACCAATTCAGGTACTTGACCAGAGGCGGAGCCCATTCCTCGTTCTGCCATCCCATGTGGACAACCAAAATTAAGCTCAAGACCATCTACCCCCACATCTTCTACTCGTTTTACAATTTCATGCCACTTTTCCTGCTTCGGTTCTACCATAAGGGAAGCAATGATGGCATGATCAGGAAACCTTTTTTTCGTTTCATAAATTTCTTTTAAATTTACTTCCAACGGTCTATCGGTAATTAATTCAATATTATTAAAGCCTGCCACTCGTTGTCCGTTATAACTGACTGCTGCAAATCGTGAAGAAACATTTAAAATTGGTTCACCTAATGTTTTCCACACCGCACCACCCCACCCCGCTTCAAATGCACGTTGCACTTGATAGCCTGAGTTCGTTGGCGGTGCGGATGCAAGCCAAAATGGATTTGGTGATTTTATCCCCGCTAAATCAATTCGTAAATCTGCCATGTCACTTCCCCCCTTATGCAATCTCGCTCGGTTTTCTTAAACGCTCATGAATCTTATATGCTGCATCTTTACCTTGCTGAACAGCAGTTACTACCATTGCCTCACCTTGTCCGTTTCCAAAAACAACATCGCCACAGGCAAATACTTTTTTATTGGATGTTTGCATTGTTGTTTCATCAATATCGACAACGCCATTCGTATGTTGAATGCCAAAAGATTCAATTAATGAAACAAAACGTGTTTGACCAATCGCTTTGATGACGGCGTCTACATTGATTATAAAATTGGACCCTGCAATTTCTTCTGGTCTTTGACGGCCATCCGCACCTGGTGCACCGAGCTGCATTTTCACACATTCAATGCCAACAACTTCCCCTGCTTCATTGCCAATAATTTTTTGGGGTGCAGTTAACCAATTGAACTCCACTCCATCTTGCTTAGCAAATTCAAATTCAAATTTGTAGGCAGTCATTTCTTTTTGTGTTCTTCGATAAAGAATTTTCACATTGTCGGCGCCTAATCGAACAGCACAAGTAGCACCATCAATTGCTGTATTTCCAGCACCAATTACCGCTACGCGTTTCCCTACCATATCAGTTGGAAGCGCTCCCACTTTTGTTTGCTTTACAAACTCAATTGCATCATGGACACCGACAAGATCTTCCCCTTCGATGCCAAGGTTCGGTACAGCTCCCATCCCAACGGCTAAAATAACACTGTCATATTGTGCTAAAATTTCATCTGCAGAAATATCGATACCAACCGTAGTATTTGTTTGAATGTTTACACCAAGCTTTTCAATTTGTTCAACTTCCCAATCAGCTACCTCATTAGGTAATCGGAATGACACAATGCCGTAAGTTCCTAAGCCACCCGCTTTCGATTCAGCCTCAAAAATTGTGACACTATAACCAAAACGACTAAGCTCACGTGCCGCTGAAAGACCTGCTGGACCAGCGCCGATTATTGCGACCTTTAGTCCATTACTTTCACCTTTCTTAAAGAGCTGTGTATTTGTCTCCATTGCCCAGTCTGTAGCATAACGCTGAAGTTCTCCGATTTTGATTGGCTTTGTTGATGAATTTAATACACAAGCCCCTTCACACAGCTCTTCTGTTGGACAAACTCTTGCACAACTTGCACCAATTGGGTTTGCTTCTAATATAGTAGTAGCAGAGCCCTTCATATTACCCGATGCAATTTTTTTTATGAAATTTGGAATTTGAATACTCGTTGGACAAGCTTTAATACATGGTGCGTCATAACAATAAAGACATCGATTTGCTTCTTCGATTGCTTCGTTTTTGGTCATTCTACTAGTTAATTCAACAAAATTACGTTTCAGTTGCTTCGTCATTTCATGTTCTTGAATCGGAACCATTTCCACATCCCCCTCATGTGTTCTTGATGTGACTCGCCATTGTTTAATAGCCGATTGTCTTGTTCTCCAGTCAAAACAATCGGCCATGCATAGCCTTTTATTGATTTATCACTTACTTGATTTAGTCTAAGGGTGACCCACTCAGACTGTAGGTCCCCTTTTTAGCATGCTTTCTCTACTTATAAAAATAGAGAATGCTGAAGCAAGTTAAATTTTTATCGTTTCTCCAGCAGACGCTTTCAACTCACGTTTTATAAAGCGTCCACTACCTAATACACCGACAAATTCTTTCTCTTTAATAACGTATTCACCACGCACAAGTACTGAAATTGGTTCACCAGTAATTTCCCAGCCTTCATATGGATTGTAATCGACATTCATATGATGTGTTTTAGCTGAAATTTCGCGTTTTACATCAGGATCAAAAATAACAATATCAGCGTCTGAACCAATTGCGATTGTCCCTTTTTGTGGGAATAGACCAAAGATTTTCGCTGCACTCGTCGAAATCATATCGACAAATTCATTAATTGTTAATTTGCCCTTTGCAACACCTTCTGAATATAAGATGCTAAAGCGATCTTCAATAAACGGTCCACCATTCGGAATTTTTGAGAAATCATTTAGCCCTAATTGTTTTTTGCCATTAAAACTAAACGAGCATTGATCGGAACCTATTGTTTGTAATTGCTTTGCTTTTAGCGCATTCCACAGGTGCTCCTGATGATATTTCGGACGAAGTGGTGGTGACCAAACATATTTCGCCCCTTCGAAGCCAGGTTGTGCTAAAGCAGACTGATCTAATGTTAAATAAGGTGGACATGTTTCCCCATACACGTCGTAACCTTTTTCACGCGCAGCGATAATTTCATCTACCGCCTCTTTACAAGTTACATGGACAACATACAGCGTTGCACCTGCTAAATGAGCTAATTCGATGGCACGCTTTGTCGCCTCGCCCTCTAACTCTGCTGGACGAGTTAGTGCGTGGTATATCGGCTCTTTATGTCCCGCTTTTCTCGCCTCTTCCACAAGCTCGTCGATAACAGAGCCATTTTCACAGTGCACCATAACGGTAGCGCCAACATCTTTTGCAATTTTAAACGCTTTAAAAAGTGTACGGTCTGTTGCTTGGAATTCTTTTGCATAGGCCATAAAGACCTTTACTGAAGTAATTCCTTCTTGCTCTAACAATACTGGTAACTCCGCCTCTGTCTCTGGCGTTAAATCACCAATCATTAAGTGGAATCCGTAGTCAATTGCAGATTTCCCTTTTGCCTTTTCATGCCACTTCTCAACTGCTGTAGAAAGCTTCTTTTCTCCAGCCGTTAAGCAGAAGTCTAAAATGGTTGTTGTGCCACCAAATGCCGCCGCAATCGTACCAGACTTCCAATCATCATCTGTCACTGTATTGTTAAAGGGCATATCTAAATGTGTATGTGGATCAATTCCTCCTGGCATAACATATTTGCCAGTGGCATCAATAATTTCTGCGCCTTCTACAGATAAATTCTTGCCAATTTGGACAATCTTTCCGTTTTCTATAAGAATATCTGCCTCATATACATCAGAAGCAGTTGCTACTCGTCCACCTTGAATGATTTTTTTCATGCTATCCCTCACCTTTCGTGTCAATTCAAGTCATTATTTGAATTTATTCTAGTAGCCTGATAGTTTGCAAAATCACCTTTAAAAAATTAACTGCTTTAATTGTCACAGCTCTGCTAGCTTTTCCTGCGGGGTCATCGAGTCCGTCATTTTCCTACCAACTTGTCTATTAATATTCTTGTAAAACTAATTTACCGAGTACGATGCGCCCATACTATATTTCGTTTGCATCGTTAATACCGTTTCAAGTAGTACGTCTGCTCCCTTTGCACAATCTTCAAACGCTGTTTCCTCCTCCTCGCAATGACTCTTGCCTTTAATGCTCGGTACAAATATCATTGCTGAAGGAATTATACTCGCAATATATTGCGCATCATGCCCTGCGCCACTAAACATTCGATGAGCGCTATAACCAAAACGTTGGCAAGACATTTCGATCTCATCACAAATTTTTGTATCAAACATTACCGTATCTCTACCCCACAGTTTGACTGGCTGTATGCGGCACCCTATATCCTCTGTAGGCAAAGCATTCAAAATCTCTTCAACCCTTTGCATTACCTCAGGCTTTTGATGACGAGAATCAATTGTAAATGTCACTTTATTTGGAATAACGGTATGAATATTAGGAAAAACATTCATTCGGCCAAATGTAAATACGAGTTGGTCGTCAATTTCCTCAAGCTGCTCATGTAAAGACAACATTGTTTTTGCTGCAACAATCATTGGGTCTTTGCGCATTGACATCGGGGTCGTTCCAGCATGATTCGATTCGCCTGTAATCGTAATTTCATAACACACCATTCCAAGCACCCCTTGAACAACTCCAATTTCCAATTGCTTCGCTTCAAGTACTGGCCCTTGTTCGATATGAAGTTCGATGTAAGCGAGCGCTTCTTTTAATCGATGCTGTGGGTCCCCCTCATAACCACTAGCTTTTAACGCGTCTTGAAAGGACATGCCATTTTTATCGAGCGACAGCAGCATTTTATCCTTTTCAAATTTCGAAGCAATTACGCCTGAGCTCATCATCGCTGGATCAAAGCGAGCACCTTCTTCATTTGTAAAATTAACAATCATTAATGGCACATCTAGCTCAACATCGTTGTCCTTTAATGTTCTAATTGCCTCTAAAGCTGTTAAAACACCTAAAACACCATCAAACTTGCCACCCTTTTCAACAGAATCTAAATGTGAGCCCATGACAATTGGAGGAACTTCCTTTTTTCCTGGTAGAAGGGCATAGATATTAGCCATATCATCCACCTTGATTTCCATCCCTAATTCCTCGCAGCACTTACAAAAATAATCCCTAGCTAAAACATCCTCATTCGAAAGAGACAAACGCGTTACGCCACCGTTTATAGTAGCCCCAAACTGACTAAATTGTTCAATTGAATCTTGCAATCGTCTACTATTACATTTATACATATGCAAGTCCTCTCTTTCACAGTAGTTAATAAATATTCTAAATTAGATAAAATTTACGAGATATGGATATAAAACTAAAAAAATATGTGCATCTGCACATGATATATGGTAAGTTATGTTCATATTAAGGGGGGAAACTATGGGAACGATTCGCAAAATTGTGGAGGGAGTTCAATTCCCTATGCTGACATTAGTAGCTGGACAAAGTGGGTCACATCGCAGAGTTACCGGTATTAACGTAGTAGAGAGCATTGATTTAATTATGTTTTGTCGACCAAATGAACTTGTCGTCACTACAGGTATTAACTTATCACAGCAAGAAGATTCCTTAGAACAACTCGTTAAGTTAGCTTACGAAAAAAAAGTAGCAGGCTTTATTATTAACATTGGCCCTTATATTTCTGCTATTCCTCAGTCAATCATCACTTTTGCTAATGAGCATGATTTCCCTGTTTTTCAAATGCCCTGGCATTGTCGAATAGCTGATTTATTAAAAACTACTTTTCAATTCATTGCAAACCATCACCAAGAGCTTTCCATTGAAGAAAAGGTCCTATATCATTTACTTTTTCACTATAAAAAACATAATGACTCGATAAAAGAACAATTGATACAACTTGGATTTCCACAAGGTAGAGAGCTTGCCATCATCACTTGTTCAATGATAGGTAGCCAGTCTAGCATCGACCGCTACGAGGTCATGGTCCAATTTGCATTCCAACATCGCTATAAACGGTTTTTAAAACTTAAACATAAAAATCACCTCATTTTCTTAATTGATAGAGCGCAAATCAATACACCAAACATCCCCTTCTCGAAAATTGTTGAAGAAATCTATGATAAAATTAAACAAAAAAATGGTTCCCTCGATATGATTATCGGTAAAGGAAACTACCAAAAAGAGCATGAAAATATACGTAAAAGCTATGAAGAATCTTTAACTGTCATACAATTAGCACAGCTTCATAACAACCGATTTTTATATAAATATAAAGATATTGGTGCCTATCAAATTATTATGGCCGTTCAAAACCAACCATTAATGCAATCCTTTAGCCAAGATATATTAGGTCAATTACATCGCTACGATGAGCTACACAATACGGATTATGTAGCATTTTTGCGCATTTTTCTCGAGGAAAATGGTAGCACGAGTAAAATAAGCGAACGACAATTTATTCATCGTAATACCGTCCTATATAAAATGAGAAAAATAGAAATGCTTTTAGATATGGATTTAACAAACCCTTTTACAAAAACAAATCTTTACTTAGCTTTTTTGATAGAAGATGTGTTAACGCATCATTAATTAGTGTTTGTCATATTATCTTACTCCCGAAATATATGTCTGAATTTTCAATTAATATATTGTCCTTCTAAAACAATTAAGCTATTCATATAAAGTAATAATGGAGTGATCGCCATCTGTTGCCAATAAGCGCAACAGCTTAATAACTACTAATCGATTTTCGTAGTAGTGCTGAAAATTGAATTGTTTATCATTGCTATACTTGAAGGAGGAATGTTTAAGTTGGTAACGAATACGGGTGTAAAAGAACTGGGGCACTTTATTAATGGGGAAATTGTAGTAGGAAAAAGTAAAACCTTTTCAAATGTCTACAACCCAAGTACAGGAGCAGTAATTGCACGAGTCCCTCTTGCCACAAAGGAAGAAGTGCAAGAAGCAATCGTTAGTGCCCAAAATGCCTTTCCTGCTTGGCGCGGACTTTCAGTTGGAAAGCGGGCTGAAATTGTACTAAAGTTTCGTCAATTACTAACAGCACGCATGGATGAATTAATTGACATGATTTGTACTGAAAGTGGGAAAACGATTGAAGATGCCAAAGGGGAAATTACAAGAGGCTTAGAGTCAGTCGACTTGGCAATTAATGCCCCCCATTTGTTAAAGGGCGAGTATTCAGTTAATGTAGGCGGGAACATTAATGCCTATTCAGCAAAAGCACCACTTGGCGTTGTTGCTGCAATTTCTCCCTTTAACTTCCCAGTGATGGTACCCCTCGCTATCACTAGTATGGCCGTTGCAGTTGGGAATGCCGTTATATTAAAACCATCTGAGCGTGTTCCTTGCTCTGCCCTATTTTTGTCTGAGCTTTGGAAGGAAGCAGGTTTACCAGATGGAATTTGGACTGTTATTAATGGGGATAAGGATACTGTAAATGAACTTTTAACGAATCCTTCCATTGAGGCAATTTCATTTGTCGGTTCGACACCAGTTGCAGAATATATTTACGCAGCAGGCTCAAAACATGGCAAACGCGTGACAGCATTAGGTGGTGGTAAAAACAATATGGTTGTTATGCCTGATGCCGATTTAGAACAAGTGGCAAATGCGTTTTTAGGTGCAGCTTATGGTGCAGCATCCCAACGATGTATGGCCATTTCTACCATCATTCCAGTTGGTGAAACTACAGCTGATAAGCTTGTAAAAATATTAGCTAAAAAAATTGCAGCTTTAAAAGTAGGACCGTATACGGATCCAGAAGTTGATTTTGGACCTGTTATTACTCAACAATCGAAAGAGGCCATCATTGGCTTTATTGACCGTAGTCTTCAAGAGGGGGCTACTATTGTGTGCGATGGTCGTCAACCAGACATCTCGAAAACGTCTAATGGTTTTTATTTAGGACCAACATTATTGGATAACGTCAAACCAGGTATGGAAATTTATGAGCAGGAAGTATTTGGACCTGCACGAAATGTCGTCCGTGTCCAAACGTTGGAGGAAGCGATTGATTTAATTAACAATCACGAATTAGGGAATGGCGTAACGATCTTCACGAATAATGGAGCAGCCGCTCGTAAATTCACTTCCGAAATTGAAGTCGGTATGGTAGGCGTAAACGTACCAATCCCAATTCCTGTAGGCTACCACAATTTTGGAGGCTGGAAACGGTCAAAATTTGGTGAAGGTCACATGTTTGGACCAGACCAAGTTCGCTTCTTTACAAAAGCAAAAACAATTTCCGAAAAGTGGTTTGAGGATACTACAGAATCTGCATCTTCCTTTGCTTTCCCAAGTAATAACGACTAAAAATATAAGCCGTCTCAGTTGTACATTTGAGACGGCTGTTTGTTACGAAAAATTAATGCACCTAAAGAACGATCCGTTTTCAAGTGCTTACTTTTTCTTGTTTTTGGTATTTGTATTGATATTGTTATTAGTATTTGTATCTTTTTTATTCGTTTTTGGAACGTCTGTGAAGTCTGCTTCTTCCCCAGCTTCCATACCATAACTCGGGTTGCTGTTAATACGAGTATGCGTCTCGAGGTTCTCTTCCCCATCCAAACGCTTTGCAAGGATTGGAATCGATATAAGTCCAGCAATTCCGACAAGTGCATATACCCACCTAGACAATACAGCTGTTTGTCCACCAAATAAATATGCGACTAAATCAAATCTAAAAAATCCGATTAGACCCCAGTTAATTGCACCAATAATTACGAGAACTAAGGCAATCCTATATAATGTTCCCATTCGTAGTCCCTCCTTTCTTCTTTTAGTGGCAAAGCAAGTCAAATGTCTGGCAAAGCTAAACCTCACCATTATTCTTTATGACGAATGAGTCATTAGTGAATGTGTCATGTAAGTTATTTACAACACTCATAATGACGGTCTTATTTTTCGCAATAACTGTTTTTTTATACAAGGTGCGCTTTGACTGCAAAAAAGCATACAAAAAGCACTAATAAATCTTAAAATGACCATTTATTAGCGCTTAATATTTCGTTATAGTTAGTTTATTTACCTTTGTGAAATGACTTTTCATGCTGAAGTAACCATTCTTTCCGCCATAAACCGCCAGCATACCCAGTTAAAGTTCCATTCGAACCGATAATCCGATGACAAGGAATAACAATGCTAAGTTTATTTATGCCATTTGCATTGCCAACAGCTCTTATCGCTTTTTCATTGTTAATTGATAGGGCAATTGTTTTATATGTCCCTATTTCTGCATAGCCTATTTTAGTCAATGCTTGCCATACTTGTTTCTGAAAGTTCGTGCCTTCAACGCTATAAGGAAAAGTAAAAGTAAAACGTTGTCCCTTAAAATATTCATCCAATTGCTTTAGGCAATCAAGTAAAATTTTCGGTGTTGAATCTTTTGGAAAGTTTATTATGTGCGGCCGTTCGGAAAACATAATTGAACAAACGGCTTCAGCACTGCCAATAATTTCTATAATCCCTATAGGAGAATCGTAATCCACTTTATACATTGTCATATAATGACCTCCATAAATAAAAGGTTGCATAAGCTTGCCATCCTTGCCAAAGTACTTCAAACTCTTTTAGCTCATCTATTGTTGGTTTTCGATCTAATGCTAGTTGCATTTTCAAAGCATTATGAAGTCCAACATCGGCAATGGGAAACGAAGTTGGATTATGAAAACATTTCATAAGGACATAATCCGCAGTCCATGCACCAATTCCTCTTATTGCCATAAGAATTTTTTTAATGTTGGCACTATCTTCTTCCTTTAGTAATTTTTCTTTCGTTAATTCACCGCTTGCCATCGCTTGTGCAATTGCAATTATATATTCCGATTTTCGAACAGTAAATTGCAATGCTCTTAAATCTTCTATATTTAGAGAGGCAATTTTTTCACATGTTGGAAATAGCCAATATGCTTTCCCCTCATAAGTCACATGCTCACCAAAATGCTCTACAAATCGTTTTTTGAGCGTATAGGCGAATGTTAAATTTATTTGTTGCCCAATAATTGCCCATACAAGCGCTTCAAATAAATCAAGAATACCTATTATCCTTAATCCATCATATTTTTTTACTACTTGCTGTAAAATCTTATCTTTATGTGCCATTTTATAAAATGGCGTCAAGTTTCGATCTAAGTCGAACCATTCTCTTATATAGGCTATCACTTGTACAACAGCAGTTTGGGAAGGTGTTTTAAGCGGAAAGTGTACCTGAATCTTTTGTTCGCTATAGCTAATTTTACATAAAATAAATTCATTATGAATGTTTAGCAATTTGTATAATATTTTATTGTGTATCGTATGCAGTATTTCATGATTGGATCTAGCTAAAAATAATAAGCATTCATCATAGTTAAATAACATTGGCGTACTAATTTCAATGTAGCATTTTTCCTCTGACTGTTTCATAATTCTAGCTCCTTATTTTGCCGATTGCGATATTCAGTAGGAGAGCAGCTTTTTTGGCGCCGAAAAACTTTGTAAAAATTAGAAGAACTAAGAAATCCTGTTTCAAAGCAAATTTCTAAAATCGTTAAGTTCGTACTCTTTAATAAATGTGCCGCTTTATCGATTCTTATTTTTTCCAAATAAGTACGTGGGGTTTCAGCAGTTGCTTGTTTAAATAATCGTTCGAGATGGAATGGGCTTATCCCTACATGATTGGCAATTTGCTGCAACGTAAGCGTTTGCTTGTATTCTGTCATTAAAAATGATGTAACTACTTTGATAAGTTGCGCATGTGGGGAGTGCTCAACTTCAGGTTGACACCGTTTACAAGCACGAAAACCTGCTTGTTCAACCTTAGTTCGATCATCATAAAATGCTACGTTTATTTTTTTGGGCTTTCTTGACCTGCACGAGGGACGACAATAAATTTTTGTCGTTTTCACTGCTGTGAAAAACAATCCATCATAAGTTCGATCACAAGCAATGATTTTCTCCCACATCTCATCAAACGAAAGATTGACGTTAATATCCATTAAACCCCTCCATTTTCAGCTATTCATATAAAAATGATGTATCTCTCGTCTCGATTAACTGTGTTGCATTTTTTGTTAAATACGCAATGATTGTATCAGATAATGCATTGCCAAAACTAAAACGTTTAACGCCTAATTGCTGTAGCGTCTGACAATTTGTTAGACCTGGTAACGACATTAAATTTATTGGCGCATCAATCGCTGAAGTCATTTCTCTTATTTCATCATGATCTATCATCCCTGGTATAAAAATTCCACTAGCACCGCTGTCGACATATGCCTTTGCTCTTGTCATTGTTTCTAAAAAGGGCTGCTCCATTTGAAAATATGTATCTGTACTTGCATTAATAAAAAAGTCTTTAAAACCATGTTGATCTAACATCGTTCTCATTTCTTCTAGTAGGGAACAATGTTCATTAATATTTCTTAGTCCTTTTTGTTGTTTTAGTGAATCCTCAATATTAATACCTGCCACGCCAATATCGGCTGTTCTTAATACATTCTCTAATATTGTTTTCGTATCGCTTCCATACCCTGATTCAATATCCGCTGAAACTGGAATATTGACATTATCGGTAATTGTTTTAATTATAGCTAAATGTCTGTTAAAATCGATACATTCACCGTCTGTATATCCAAGCGAATTTGCGATTCCCCAGCTTGTCGTTCCTATAGCTTTAAAACCCGCCTTTTCTAGCGTTAATGCGGATAATAAATCCCAAACATTTCCTAATAATAATAAATCTTGTGTTGTATGTAACGCGTTGAATGTTTTTATTGTCGTCATATTTAATCCCCCTATACATGATAAATATCATCTTAACAGGGGTGCATCAGTCATTTCGTCCTCATTCTTGCTCTTATGGTCCATTGCAGACACTTACATAACATTAAAAAGCTACATCATTGCACCAATTATTAAAAGTCCCTCCTAGCATAACGCTAAAAGGGACCTTTATTATTTCTGCCAATTACTTAATTCTTTTAATAGCTCTGGCAATTGTAATTTTCTTACATTTATCGGTGGTAATGCATGAATAAATTCTTTTCCATAGGATTTTGTGCTAATACGGCGATCTAACACAATAAATGCGCCCTTATCTTGCGATGAACGAATTAATCGGCCAAACCCTTGCTTAAAACGCATAATGGCTTCAGGTAAAGAAAGCTCAGTAAATGAGTTGCGCCCTTGCATTGTGATATGTTTGGCACGCGCTTTGAACACGGGCTCTTCTGGAGAAGAGAACGGTAGTCGTACTACGATAACCGAAGAAAGTGCGTCACCTGGAACGTCAACACCTTCCCAAAAGCTATTTGTTCCAAATAACACTGCTTGGCTAAATTTCTGAAATGACTTGAGAATACGCATTCGACTACCACCTGTCACACCTTGTGCGAAGAGCATATAGTCATCGAGCAGCTCACTATCCTGTATGAGCTCAACCGTTTTGCGCAACATATCTTGTGCAGTGAATAGCACAAAGCAGCGGCCTTCCGTCATACGAACCGTACGTGTAATAGCATGTGCAACCGCCTCTATATATTCCGCCTGTGTAACTTGTTGAATATCTGGCATATCCGTGACGATAAATGCCTTTGCCCCTGCATAGTACGACGGAGGTGCCTGTAACTTTACGACCTCCACACTGTCTGAAATACCTAACTGACGTGTAATAAAACGTTCATTACCTGGCACGGTTAACGTACCAGAAGTCCAGACTATACTTGCTTGGTGACGGAGTGGCGCAAGCACCTTCTCAATGATTGGTGTAACATTTACTGGCTTTTTAAAGACATGTAGACTACCTGGGACACTGCGCAAATCAAACTCAAACCACACTGAATTATCCTCATGGGGTAATAGGAAAATTTCCTCCCATTCGGCAATTCTTAGCTTCATTTCACGAATCCAATAATGCCACTCAGATACAATAAATATTTCATTTTTGTCTAATTGCTCAATATTATTTTCAAATGCTTTGCCCGCTTCCACTGCAAGGTCTAGCCATTGCTGTAATAATTTGCTGACTTGTAAGAGTGGCTCTTTTGCAAGAGATACATCCTCTAAAAACAGTGTACACTTGCTACTAGTCTGTTTGCCTTTAATCTGCTGTTGCACTTTTTGTACGACACGCTGAATTGTTTCATCGAACACACGCTGTAGGCGTATAAATTGCTTGTCAAGTTGCTGTAAACTTTGCATCGGAATGCGTTGCTTCTTTTTAGCCGCATGACTAAATTGCTGAAAGAGGGCTGTTTCTTCCATTGTACCAATTTGTCCAAAAATATATTTCCATTGAGTATACGAAAAGACCGTTTCATCTTGTTGCATAGCTGCTTGAATAACTTGATGTGCTTCATCAATAATCCAACCATCAATTTGTGTAAAAATGGGTGTTTGTCGAACTAAATCACTAATGACCATTGAGTGATTTGTCACGATACAGTCCGCTGTTGCACTATTTTTTAACGCTTGTTCGTAGAAATCAAAGCCCTTTGTCGGTTTGTCATCAGGTATTTTACGGATTTTTTCTAAAAACAGTTGCCCTCCGCCCGAAACATTAAGTTCACTTAACACACCAGTTTGCGTTTTTGTCAGCCATACAAGCAATTGTAAAATTGTAAAGGTATCATCATAGGATTCATCCGCATATGCCATACACTGCTCAAAGCGTGCGAGGTCAATATAATGCTGCATGCCCTTAAGGACAGCCACATTTACTTTTGTACCAAGAATTTTTTCGATTTTCGGTAGTTCCTCTTCGACGAGCTGCTCCTGTAAATGTGCTGTATACGTACTGATCGCTATCTTTTTATTGTGCGCTCGCGCATATAAAATACTAGGTAAAAGATAACCAACCGTTTTTCCGATGCCTGTCGAAGCCTCGATAACGCATTCTTTTTTCGTGTTCAATGCTTGCCAAATCGTATCCATCATTGCAAATTGTGCTGGTCTTTGCTCAAAGTTAGGCATAGCCTTTGTCATCATTGCTTCTTTATCTTTAGAAGTTTGAGGGTAAGGTAATAGCTCAGGCTGAAAAACCTGTTTTTGACGTCCATCACAAATTGCAAAATTGCGATAGTAGGTAATATTTTCATCAGTTGAACTTTGATGGCGTTTTATTTGTAATGCCTCAAAGAAGAGCTGAGATAAGTTAGATTTTAATCGGAACGAGCGTTTATGCATTTGTTCCAGCGTTAGTTGTGGAAGGTTAAGAAGCTCCTCCCAACAATGTTTAAAAAGCTCAGCTGTTGCAAGCGCATCATCGTCCGCTCTATGTGCATTTTCAAGCTCGATATTTAAATCGGCTGCTAAATCACCTAGCTTAAAACTTAGTGACATAGGAAATAATATTTTTGCTAGCTCTACCGTATCCATTTTCTTACCATGCCATTTTGGTAAACCAGCTCGTTTGAATTCTGCTTGTAAAAAGGATAAGTCAAAATCGGTATTATGCGCGACAAAAACACTATCGGCAATTAATTCATATATGTAGTCCGCATGTGCCTCGAACGGCAATGCATCCTTAACATCCTCGTCCGTAATATGCGTTAAATCTTGAATAAAGGATGGAATAGATTTTCCTGGATGAATAAATTTCGTATAGGTGCGCTCTATTTTCCAATCCTTAATAATGACAATGGCAATTTGGATCATACGGTCACCATTTGCTGGAGAATGACCTGTCGTCTCCAAATCAACAATTGCATACTTTTGACTTTCCATCATACATCTCAACTCACAGTTCACATTAGATAGATGAATTTTATCATAAATTCATCTCGCTGGTCATCCTTCCGCCATCTTGGATGAAAGAAAATGCTTTTTCGCTAATGTTTTTCCATAAAACTCCTCTAAAATGTTTAAAAATTGTGTGAGTGCCTGACACTAAAGCGGAAAAATCCACTTCGCTTTCCTCGGGCACAATGTAAGCCATAACCGTCGCTGTTGCGCTCGTCTGTTATGGCTTATATGCTGTGCTATTCCCGCTGGAGTCTTCGTGGATTTTTACTCGACTATACAAAAATGACTTGCATTGAAATTGTGTGAGTGACTGGCACTATAAGATAGTTGCTTCAGGCTCGTAGGCAATCATTTCTTTTATTGTATTGCCTTCTCCCATAATTGCTACAGTTGGTTTATGTTCTTTTGCCTCTGCATTATCGACATAAACATAAGAGATAATGATAACAATGTCTCCACGTTGTACGAGGCGCGCTGCTGCACCATTTACACAAATAACGCCTGAACCACGCTCACCTGCAATAATATAAGTTTCAAAGCGAGCACCATTATTATTATTTACGATATGCACTTTCTCGTTTGGTAGCATACCCACTGCATCTAGTATATTCTCATCAATTGTGATAGATCCTACATAATTTAAATCCGCTTCCGTAACTGTAGCACGGTGGATTTTGCTATTCATCATCATTCGTAACATATTATTTTCCTTCTTTCACATTAAAGATACAATTATCGATTAAACGTGTTTGTCCGATATAAACAGCAGTTGCTAAAAGGACTTGTTCCGTTTGAGCTGTTACAGGGAGTAGGTCTGGGTAAGCTAATAATTCGATATAGTCAATTTTGCCATGTGTGTTTGCAATGATATGAGCCTGTGCTTTAGCCAATGCCCCAGTTGCATCACCATTTGCTAAAAAACTATCTCTTGCAAGCTGTAAAGCCTTATATATAGCTGGTGCTTCACTGCGATCTTTAGCACTCAAGTAGACATTACGCGAAGATTTTGCTAAACCATCTTCCTCACGTACGATAGGCACGACACGCATTTCTAAAGGAAAATGATAATCACGTACCATCATAGCGATAATAGCCGCTTGCTGTGCATCCTTTTGACCGAAGTACGCACGAGTTGGCTGCGTTAAGTGAAATAAAATAGATACGACCTGTAATACGCCATCAAAATGACCTGGTCGACTTGCCCCACATAAAATGGTTGCCTGTTCGCCTGCATGGATGAAAATTCCACCGTTATGCGGATATATCTCGTCAACACTTGGTGCAAAGACAATATCTACACCTACAGATTGTGCTAAAGCCTTGTCACGTTCTAAATCACGAGGATAACTTTCAAAGTCCTCATTTGGACCAAATTGCGTCGGATTAACGAAAATACTCATCACAACAAGGTCATTTTCCGCCCGAGCTTTTGAGGCTAATGTTAAATGGCCTTCATGCAAATAACCCATCGTTGGCACTAATCCAATGGTTTTTTGTGTTAGCTTAGCTGCTTGTATTTCTGCAGTTAGTGCTTCGATTGTTGTAATGACTTTCATTTATTTAACGCCTCCGTATAGCTGATCCAATGCTTCATCCTTCATCGTGAAGGAGTGGTTTAATGTGGGGAATGTCCCTGCTTTCACTGCATTTACAAAACTTTCAATACCACTACTTGCTTCACTTCCCATATCGGCAAAGCGTTCCACAAATTTTGGCACATGATGTGATCCATAGCTTAGCATGTCATGGAAAACTAACACTTGCCCATCTGCCTCAAGTCCAGCGCCAATGCCAATCGTCGGAATCATTAGTGCAGCGGATACTAACTCTGTTAGCTGATGTGGAATACATTCTAATACAATGGCACAAGCCCCCGCAGCTTCACACTTTTTGGCATCCTCAATAAGTTGTTGTGCCTGTTCAGCTGTCTTCCCCTGTACCTTGTAGCCACCAAGTACGCCTGCTAATTGCGGTTGCAATCCTAAATGGGCAACGACTGGGATACCTGCTGATGTTAATTTACGAATTACTGGCAATACATCACCTGCTCCCTCTAGCTTAAGAGCATCTGCCCCTGTTTCCTGCATCATGGATACCGCTGTTTTTAAGGTGTCGTTAATCTCACCTTGATAAGACCCAAATGGCATATCCACAATCATAAATGTATTTTTTGCCCCGCGACGTACAGCTTTTGCATGATGGACCATATCCGCAACCGTAACTGGCATCGTTGATGAATAACCAAGCACGACCATTCCAAGCGAATCGCCTACAAGAATCATTTCAACACCTGCTTCCTCAGCAAATGTTGCGGATGGATAATCGTATGCCGTTAACATAACGATTTTCTCTCCTGCTGCTTTCATTTTTAAAAAATCTGATGTTGTCTTCATTGTGTAGTCCTCCTTTTTTTAAGGAAAAAAACAAAAGACCTTTCTATTCCAATAATGGACAGAAAGGTCATGGGTTCGTTCAGAACTGTTACCCCATTGTCAACAGACTAGTAGGCTTTTGTATGCCTATGCCGTGACATGACGTTGAGGCTTTCACTTCATTTAACCAAATAGAAACAAGCCATTACAATTTTGTAGGTAGACTGTTTCCACTCAATCAAGTTAAATTTTGAACGCATCGTTTTCTTCCGTCCCTGTCTATAAAGATCAAGGCAGATATTTGTTGTAATTGGTAAATCAATTTTGAAGGTGCCGTTCACAAAGGATACTGCCCTTCAGCACTACTATAACAGATTCCAATTAATCTTCAAATATTTTTTTCTAGTAATTGACTTCCCGCTAAAAATTCCCTCTCCCATTATTTTCACAAAAATTGACAAACACATACTATACGTCATATACTATCAGCATACTATACAGCATATAATATAAAACCTTGTATAGGTAATTGAATGTGAGGTGGAAAGATGACATTTCAGCTAGGCTCCGCATTACTCGACGCTTGTGTACTTGCAATTGTTGATAAGGAGGATGCATACGGCTACTCATTAACACAGCAAGTACAATCTGTGATGGATATATCCGAATCAACGCTGTATCCAGTATTGCGCCGTTTACAAAAAGCGAACTACCTAACAACCTATGATCAACCTTACCAAGGGAGAAATAGACGGTATTACCAAATAACCGAGCAAGGGCGGATAAGATTGCTAGAGCTTTTACAGGAATGGCAAATGTATAAGCAAAAAGTTGACTGTGTACTTTTAGGAGGGAAATTAGATGGATAGAGCTAGCTATTTAAAAAAGCTACGCAGCAAATTAAGTCGGCTTCCAGCGCACGAGCTAAATGCTGCGCTTGTCTATTATGAAGAGTATTTTGATGAAGCAGGTGTAGAAAACGAACAGCAAGTCATTGCGCAACTAGGGTCTCCCTCTGTTGTTGCATCACAAATAATGGCTGACTTTGCCATAAAGGATTTAGATGCAACACCCGCATCTACAAAGAAAAATATGACCGCGATTTGGCTCATTATTCTAGCAATATTATCGGCACCACTATCAATACCATTACTTGCAGTTGCAGTAGCACTAATTTTATCGGTTGGAGCCGTCATTTTCAGCTTTGTTGTGGCGATTGTAGCAACAGTTTTAAGTATCTTTTTAGGTGGTGTTGTTGCACTTATTGCAGGTTTCTTTGTGTTAACAGAGCACTGGCCAACGGCACTTCTCTTTATAGGAATAGGGCTAATTGTTAGTGGATTGGGCGTTCTCCTTTTCCCTGCCGTAGCGCGCTTGATTAAAAAAATTGGGCTTGTTTGTGTAGAAGTTTTGGCAAGTTTATTCCGTAAAATCACAAAAAAGCGTAAAGGGGGATTTTAGATGATTTCGCGATATAAGCTCATTGCGCTTAGTATGATTACTTTAGGTATTTTGCTTGCCGTCATTGGTTTTTCCTCTGGAGGAAAATTGAATATCGTACAAGAGGGTAATGGCTTCACTGTACCTGCTAAAAATGGGCTCGAAAATAATTTTTATACACTTGAAGCATTTACAGACCTGCATATAAACAATGACTACGGGGATGTTGAAATACTTCAGTCAGATAGTTATTCATTAGAAACAAACGTTTTGAAAAATACGGATGTGACTTATAGCATTAAAGATGGTACTTTGACAGTTGAAACGAAAAGTAAAAGAAAAAGTGGCATGTCGATTGGCATTGGCTCATGGAAGTCACCCTCCATAAAAATTACGGTTCCAAAAGATACAAAATTAAATTCGCTAGTGATTGACAGTAATTTTGGCGATACAATACTAAAAGATTTCCACTACAAACAACTGAATGTTAAAGAGGATTATGGCGATATCCTACTGAAAAATATTACTGGAGAAAAAACAGAAATAATACAGGCATTCGGTGATTTAACGCTTGACCAATTTAATGGTAACGGCTTTATTGTTGAGAGTGAGCATGGGGATATCAATATAAATGGAACACTTAACGGTCAATCTAAGATTGCCTCTAGCTTCGGAGATACTTCGCTACACTTAGACAATAACAAAAGTGATATAGGATTCGAATTAAAAACAAGCTTTGGGGATATTACAGTGAATGATAGTTCTCAAAATAGTAAAGTTTCACAGCTACATGCAGGAGAAAATCAGCTTAGTATTTCTCTTTCTCATGGAGATATAGAATTATCTTTAAAATAATAGATAGAACAGCCGTTTAGTATAACTAAAAGCTGCATGGAAATTAATAACCATGCAGCTTTCTTTTTTATAAAATTTTAATATCTCCCGAATAAATTGTTCGAATTGTACCATCTTTTAATGTTAGCTGTAGCACGCCTTCATCTGTAATGCCGCTTGCAATTCCTTCAAAACGTTCGCGTAAAGTGGTCACCTCAATACGCTGTCCTATTGTGCATGACATTTGCTCCCATAGCTCCTTAATACTAGAGAAGCCCTCTTTTACGAAAAGCTCAGTAAACTGCTCTAAATATTGTAAAATCGTTGCAACAAGCGCGGCACGATTAATTTCCTCTCCTGCAGCTAATCGTAGCGATGTGGCAATATCGGCGATGTCAGGTGAAAAATCATTTTCTTGCTGGTTGGCATTGATACCGATCCCTACAAGTAATGCTTGTACAAGGTCAGCCTCTGCCTGCATTTCTGTTAAAATTCCTGTACATTTTTTGCCGTTTATTAGTAAATCATTTGGCCATTTTATGGCAGGCTCAACATTTTTGTATAAAGTTTTAATCGCCATTGTCACTGCGACGGCTACGACAAGTGTAAATGAAGACGCTTGCTGTGGTGATACATCTGGTCGTAAAATAATAGTCATCCAAATACCCGTGCCTTTTGCTGATTCCCACGGTCTAGACATGCGACCACGTCCTGCCGTTTGCTCTTCACCGATGACAATCGTTCCATCTGGCGCACCTTCTTGTGCTAGCTTATGCGCAATTGTTTGTGTGGAATCCACCACATCAAAATAGTGAATTTCTCGTCCTAACCACTCTGTTTTTAAAAATAATTCTAATTGTGTTGGACTTAAAGTATTCGGCACACCAGTTAACACATAACCTTTTTTCTTAACGGTTTCAAAAGTATAGCCTTCCTCCTGTAGCGTCTGCATATGCTTCCAAATCGCCGTACGTGATACACCTAGTGAATCTGCCAATTCTTGTCCTGAAACCGCCTCACCGCTCGCTACTAATAATCTTTTTAAAATTTCATCTTTCATGGACATACTCATTCTCAAACCAATCCTTTAGTATTTTTCTTCATTGTTATCTTGAATTACGAACGAACATCAATGGGTTAACACAAAAGGTCATTAAGATTTACCATTCATGCTTTAAAATACTGTATAAAAGAGAATCTCGCCAGCCATCTCTTAATAACAAATCTTGTCGTATTCTACCTTCATTGGTCATCCCGACTTTTTCTAACACTTTTGCAGAGCCTACATTTCTTGGGTCACACGTAGCGAAAATACGGTGTAAATTCAATGTTCTAAATCCAAAATCAATTAGCAACTTCGATACTTCTGTTGCATATCCGTTCGCCCAATAATCTGGATGAATAATATAACCAATTTCACCTTGTCTATTCGTATTATCTCGAATATTAATCTCTCCAGCACCAATTACCCGTTCCTTTACAATGACGGCAAAAACAAAGCGACTTCTTGGTATGATTGAAGCATCTAACATTACATGTGTGACAAACTCATATGACTCTTTTTCGGAGTTCGGACCCCAAGGTTGATATTGACAAACAATTGGTTGAGATGCGTATGCATGCACGGCTTCCCAATCCTGACGTTCCATCGCTCTTAGTATAACGCTTTCCCCTTTTATATGGTCGATCATCATCAACCCCCTTTGATTGAAATTTTATTTATGTATAAATCGTTTTCGTTTCATCCTTAAAAAAATAAGCAAGTGACCTTTTAATGACGTACTTTCAATGGTCACTTATTGTCACTTGCCCTATTAATCCACTATTCATCCTTCAAGGTCATACTCCCGCTCAAACCAATCTTTGATGTCTTTGCGCTCATTAGACAGTTCCCCATTAATAACGGCCGTTAAAATCAATTGCAAGGCTTCTTTTAACCATGGTCCTCGTTTTTGTCCAGACCATTGTAGTAAATCCATTCCATTTACTACAAGCTCTTGACGATGTCTTATTGGTAAGCGTGCCTGAGCCTCCCGTATGCTTTGTTGCGAGTTGGGCGCTAGTTCTTTCAACTGCGCAAAGTATTGTGCTGTTTCGAGCTCCTCTAACGAATACGTAAAATAGTCCATACTTGTCCAGCCTTTTTGTAGCGCATGAAACGCACTTAAAACAGCTTTAACAAATGCCATTTCCTTATTGGACAAACGATAGGCACGCAATACTTCCTGCCATTGCTCTTCTTGTAGAAGAGCAAAATACGCCCAACCACAAGTTGCATTTTTTACAGAAAAACCATGCCAATGCTCTCCTTGAAAGTTACCTCGCAAATAGGATACTAATCCACTTTCTTCAAGCTTTCGAATGCCATTATAAACATCTTTTCCTACCCAAAGTTTATCAAGTTCAGCCTTAATGCGCTCTTTGGCAACCCAAGCGATATCAGAAGCTTTTTCCTGCATTGCTTGAAGTGTCTTGGCCTCGATTGTAAAGCCAAGCTGTGCTGAAAAACGCACAGCCCTTAGCATCCGTAAGGCATCCTCAGCAAAACGTACTTTGGCTTCTCCTACTGCTCGAATCACACCAGTCTCAATATCACGTTGACCACCATAAAAATCTACAAGCGAGCCATCTCGACGCATAGCTATCGCATTCATCGTAAAGTCACGACGCTGTAAATCTTGTTCTAGAGAGCGAACAAAATGAACCTCCTCTGGTCTTCGATGATCCGAATATTCTCCATCTGTGCGATAGGTTGTTACTTCAACGGGTGCTGTCGGCTCAATAACAAGCACAGTGCCGTGTTGAATACCAATATCAACCGTACGATTAAAAACAGTTTTAACTTCTTGTGGCAATGCATTTGTCGCTACATCTACATCATGTACAGAACGATTTAATAGGGCGTCTCGCACAGCTCCGCCTACGACAACTGCCTCAAAGCCCGCCTCCTCCAATTGTTCAATAACTGAGAAGGCAGCCTGCCATTCTTTATTGTTTTGCATGGTTTTTTTCAGCAACCTTTTCATACAGTTGTTCATACTGCTCAACAATTTTAGATGAGTGGAATTTTCCACTCACTGCACGCATTGCTGCTTCGCGGAAACGAAGTAATTTATCTTCATCGTTCAGTAACTGTACAGCATAGTCAGCTACAGCATCCGTATCGCCTAATTCCACTAAATAGCCATCTACACCATGATCAATGACTTCTGGTATCCCACCAACGGTCGTACCGATACATGGCACACCACAAGCCATTGCTTCAAGCAAGACAAGTCCAAAAGATTCTTGTTGTGAAAGTAATAGCTTTAAATCACTAATAGCGTATAATTCAGCTAAATTTTCTTGTTTGCCTAAAAATAAAACGTCCTTAACATATGGGCTTTCTTTTACTTGATCCATCACACGATGCTTTTCGGGTCCATCCCCTACTAACAGTAGCTTCGCTTTTACATTTTCACGGATTTTCATAAACGCATCGACAATATGAGGGAGGTTTTTAATTTTTCGGAAGTTAGAAACATGAATAATAACTTTTTCATCTTCTTGAATGCCAAACTGCTCTTTTAAGTTACCAGCATTTTGCGGACGATAGACACGCTCATCCACGAAGTTGTATATCGTTTCAATTGGCTTAACAGTATCAATAAGTTCGTAGGTTTGCTCTTTTAGTGACTCTGAAACTGCTGTCACAATATCAGATTTATCAATACCATATTTAATGGCTTGTGACAGTGTAGAATCCTGTCCAAGAACGGAAATATCCGTACCATGGAGCGTTGTCACAATGCCAATATTTTGCCCACTCATTTCTCGGGCTAGTACCGCACATACGGCATGTGGGATTGCATAATGTACATGTAGCACGTCTAACCCTTCATCTTTAATCACGTCCGCCATTTTACTCGCTAATGCAATATCATATGGCGAATACTGAAATACTGAATAATTGTTCACTTCTACTTCATGGAAAAAGACGGTCGGATAAATTTTATTCAATCGAAATGGTACGCTTGAGGTGATGAAATGAATTTCGTGCCCTCTCTCTGCTAGCATTTTTCCTAATTCTGTTGCAATTACACCAGAGCCTCCAACTGTTGGATAACAGGTAATGCCGATTTTTAGCTTTCTCATTCGATAATCATCCTTTCTAAATTCACGTCTTTTAATCTCGTCTTTCTTGAATCAGTCTCCAATCCACAAAGCCCTCTTGTAGGCCCTTTAGTAGTATTTCTGCAGTTCCCATATTTGTTGCCAGTGGCACTTGATAAACATCACAAAGACGGATAAGTGCAGAAACATCTGGCTCATGTGGTTGTGCTGTTAATGGATCACGGAAGAAAATGACCATGTCCATATCATTATTGGCAATCATAGCGCCAATTTGTTGGTCCCCTCCAAGCGGACCCGAGCGGAAACGTGTAACCTCTAAGCTTGTTGCATCGATAACACGTTGCCCTGTTGTACCTGTTGCGTAAAGTGTATGTTCATTTAAAATATCACGATACGCGATAGCAAACTGTACTAGATTATCTTTTTTACGATCATGTGCAATTAATGCGATTTTCATAAGTTTTCCATCCGTTCTTTAGATGATGTTTTCTAAACCATAAACTAGCTGATCCATTTTCATAACTTCTTCTACACAAAATGCAACGCCAGACATAAAGGAGTTACGATTTAATGAGTCATGACGGATTGTTAATAGTTGCCCGTCTCCTCCAAACAATACTTGCTGATGTGCCACTAAACCAGGTAAGCGAACAGAATGAATTCGCATACCATCAAAATCAGCCCCTCTTGCGCCTTCAATCGTTTCTTTTTCCTGTGGATGACCTTGCGTTTTTTGTGCTCGCACCTCTTGGATCAGTTGTGCTGTTTTGACACCAGTTCCAGATGGTGCATCCAATTTTTGGTCATGGTGCATTTCAATGATTTCTACATCGGGTAAGTATTTTGCTGCTTCTTTAGCGAATTTCATCATCAGGATTGCCCCAATCGCAAAGTTCGGTGCAATAATGCATCCTAACTCCTTCTCATTAGCAAGTGCTGATAATTCTTCAAGTTGCGCATCTGTAAAACCAGTTGTGCCAATAACTGGCCGTACATTTAAATTTAAAGCTTCTTTTGTATGATTATATACTGCATGTGGATTCGTTAAATCTACTAATACGTCAGGTGCAGTTACTTCTACTAGCTCATTCATATCTGTAAAGATTGGTGCTGTATAACTTGCTGGAAACATCTCTAAATCAGCTAATGTCTGGCCAACCTCTTTATAATCAAGTACAGCTACTAACTCCATTTTGGCATGTTTCATAACTGTATGTACAGCTTCAGCTCCCATTTTTCCTCTTGGCCCTGCAATTGCAACACGAATCGACATTATTCCTCTTCCTTTCTTGTCCAGCGATCCTTATCTCTCGTTTCAAATTTATGTATGACGCGTAAAAGTGCCTCATCTAATTTTATACCTTGAGCATTCGCAAAGCATACTAAAACAAAGAAAAAGTCACCTAATTCTTCTTCAATACTATTCGTTTCTTCAGAGCTCTTTTTCTTTTTCTGCCCGTATACGTCCTGTACTTCGCGTGACAATTCTCCAAGCTCTTCCGTTAAACGTGCGAGTAGTTCAAAAGGAGGGAAATAACCTTCCTTAAATTGTCCAATATAGTCATCCACACGTTTTTGCAAGGCTTGCATCGTTATCTGTTCTGTCATCCCATATCACACTCCTAATTACCATCGTATAAAATTTACACCATTGTTGTCAAAAACAATAAAATGACAGATAATAAAACCACTACTTCATAGTTAGGAATTACAGGAGGTCTTATGTTCAAACAGATCAGAATTCGTAATATTATCGCAATAATGCTCGGAGCAGCCATTTATAGCTTTGGTTTTGTACACTTTAATATGCAAAATCAGCTAGGTGAAGGTGGTTTTAGTGGGATTACCCTTGTTCTCTATTTTACACTAGGTTGGGATCCCGCATTACTTAATTTAATCTTGAATATTCCAATGTTTATTTTAGGTTGGCGCCTACTTGGAAAAAAATCATTTATCTACACATTAATAGGTACAATTTCAGTATCCATTTTCCTGAAAATATTTCAGAAATACCAGTTCACGATTCATTTAGAGGATGATTTATTCCTCGTGGCACTGTTTGCTGGTGTTTTCGTTGGACTAGGGCTCGGTATTGTCTTCCGCTTCGGTGGCACTACTGGCGGTGTGGATATATTAGCACGTCTCGGCCATAAATATCTAGGCTGGAGTATGGGGAAAACAATGTTTATTTTCGATGCTATTGTTATTATAATATCATGGCTAACATTTTTAGATGCACGTTCTATGATGTATACGCTAGTTGCTGTATTTGTAGGTGCTCGCGTTATTGATTTTGTTCAGGATGGTGCCTATGCAGGACGTGGAGCACTCATTATTTCAGAGAAATCGAGTGCAATTGCGGATATGATTGCATTACGTATGGAACGAGGCGTTACGATTTTAGAAGGGCATGGTCACTTTACAAAGCAAGCCAAAGAAGTGATTTACTGCGTTGTTGGACGCAATGAAGTTGTACGTTTAAAATCGATTATTCATGAAGTTGATCCTCATGCGTTCGTCTCCATTTCGGAAGTACGTGATGTGGCGGGAGAAGGCTTCACGCTCGACGATCAAAAACAACCATTACATTAAAATGCAAAAAGTGTTAGATTGACAGTAAATCAATCTAACACTTTTTCTTGCTAAAGGACGATGTGATCCGCTACGGCAATTGCTTTTGTTTTATCGGCGATTCTTCGACTTTTATCGGCGATTGCTCGTGTTTTATCGGCGATACTTCGACTTTTATCGGCGATTATTCCCTACATACAAATAAAAAACTTGTTATAGTGGTCATCCCACTATAACAAGTTTTTCTTAGTCATCACTACGCATATTTGTAAAGATTAAAATTAATCGTAATAATTCTAAAACAGCTACTGCTGTAGCAGCTACATAAGTTAACGCAGCGGCACTTAACACTTTACGCGCTGGACGTTCTTCTTCGTTCGTAATAATACCAAGTGAATTCATTTGCACGAGTGCACGCTTTGAAGCGTCAAACTCAACTGGTAATGTTACTAATTGGAACACTACGCCTGCTCCTAGTAAGACGATACCTAACAATAACATATTAGATAAACCAGAAAAAATTCCGATCATCACGAAAACCCAAGAGAAGCCAGATGAAATATTCGCAACTGGAACAAGCTTACTACGTAAAGTAAGCATTGAATATGCCTCTTTATGTTGAATGGCATGGCCTACTTCGTGGGCAGCAACCGCTGCACCTGCTACACTTGCCTCATAAAAGTTACTTTCTGATAATGCGACTGTTTTTGTCGCAGGGTTGTAGTGATCAGATAACACACCTTGTGTTGGTACAACTCGCACATCGTACAAGCCGTTCGCATCTAAGATCGCCCTTGCTACCTCAGCACCAGTTTGTCCCTTCATGGTACGTTCCTTTGCAAACTTATTATACGTACCTTTTACCTTCATTTGAGCGTACAATGGCAGTAGCATAATAATCGCAAAATAAACAATATACATGCCTGTTGACAATTTCCTAACCCCTTTCTACCTCGATACTATAATTCTATAGAGATTTCCCTAATTGGGCAAATATTTGCGCCACCTAATTGAGAAAATAGCGATGAAAATACAAGCAATTGATAACCAGAAAGTAAAATATCCAATAGCACTTGTATATTCCGCTAAATCACGATACATTGGCATTTGCCCAAACACATAGTCTATGACATCATTATGCAAAGTCCAAACGGCTGCAACCGCAACATGCCAATACGAAAATACATATTTACCGATGTAAAGGATTCCTTGAAATGCCATCGCAAAATGTGATCCGATAAGCATCCAGCCTTGCCAGCCAATGTAGCCTGTTTCTACTAAAGTCCAAAGATTCATGACATCTGCCCAAATACCATATTTAACTAATGTGACAAGTACTAACACTTCCATCAATGGCCATCTTTTTCCTACTATCCATGCCAACAGCACAAAACAAAAAAACAAACTAGCAGTCGGACTATCTGGTACAAAAATATAAAAAATCGGCTTCGTAATCGCTAATTGCCAGCCATACCAATAATAGCCGTAAATCGTTCCTAACAAGTTGATCAGTAGTAATATGATTAAAAATGTTTTATGCGTAAGGAGGTACCAAATATTTGCACGTGTCATTTGCATGATTAAAGCTCCTTTACTATCCGTCCATACTAAGATGTCTTTTTCTTTAATATTTATGTATTTTTTGGCGGCTACGCCTCTATGGCACTTATATGTTACAACAAGTGGCGTATTGCAATAAGAAGTATTATCCATAGACTTTTCTCATTAATTATATCAAAAGCAAGTGCAAAATGTTGAATAGAAGCTAGAAAAAAAGAGTCAGTTTCCCGACTCTTTTTGAAATTATTCAGCTTTTAAGCCTTCGATAAACTCAGCTAACTTTTGAAGATCTTCATCAGAACCTGTCCATAGACCTGCTGGCATTTTACCACTTGGTGAACCATTGTGTGCAATGTCTATAATTTCATCAGCTGTTAGGCCTGTATTCATAAGTGTTGGCGCACCAGCACCACCTTCTAAGCCTTCACCATGACATGTAATACATGCAGAGCCGGCATAGATTTGGTAACCTTCTGAGCCTTTATCAAACTCTACAGTTTCTACGATAGCACCTTGAATTTTTTGAGCTTCCCAGTCATGATTAACAACTGACTCCCAAGTTAAATAGAACATAGCAGCCAATGTTAATAACATAAACGCTGTTGGTAACGGGCGTTTAGACGGACGGCGTTCTGGACTCTTATCTAAAAATGGCATTAATAATAGCGCTCCAAATGCTAGACCTGGAATGACAATTGCTCCGATAACATTATATGGACCAGAAGCAAATGAGTATTTTAAGAGTTGGTACATGAATAAGAAGTACCAGTCCGGTAATGGCGTGTATGCTCTTGTTGGATCAGCTGGCCCTTCAAGTGGAGATGGGTGAGCGACTGTTAACAATAAATAACCGATTAAGAAAACAGCACCTACCATCCATTCTTTTAGTAAGAAGTTCGGCCAGAAAGCTTCAGTTTTACCTGGATATTCGGAATAATCCTTTGGAACGTTCGGCATTCTGTGATTCGCTTTAATACGAGAATCGCCGACAAATTTCATTCCTTTTCCGCGATGCATAGTGTCCCCTCCTTTAAAAAATCATCGAACCGTCAAGAATTATTACAACGGCCCTGAAATTCCTTGACGACGAATCATGATAAAGTGTGCTGCAAGTAACCCAAACAATACTGCAGGCAAGAAGAATACATGAATCGCAAAGAATCGTGTTAACGTTTGAGCACCAAGAATAGTACTGTCACCCGCTAATAATACTTTAATCATCGAACCAATAAATGGTACAGATGCCGCAATTTCGATACCTACTTTAGTAGCGAACAATGCTTTCATATCCCATGGTAATAAGTATCCTGTAAAGCCAAGACCCATCATTACACCAAAAATACCTACACCAACCATCCAGTTTAACTCACGAGGTTTCTTATAAGAACCAGTGAAGAATACACGAAGCGTATGTAAGAACATCATTACAATTACTAATGAAGCTCCCCAGTGGTGCATACCGCGTACGATTTCACCAAATGCTACTTCGTTTTGTAAATAATAAACTGATTTCCAAGCATTCACGACGTCTGGTACATAGTACATTGTTAAGAACATACCAGATAGAATTTGAATTACTGTGATGAAAAATGTTAATCCACCGAAGCAGTAAACGAATGCTGAAAAATGGTGTGCAGGGTTCACGTGCTCTGGCACTTCGTGGTCGGCAATATCACGCCAGATTGGTGTAATATCTAATCGTTCATCGACCCAATCATAAATTTTGTTTAGCACTGAATTCGTACCCCCTTACAAATTAAACTAGAGTATTTGCTCTTGCTGGACCAATCTCTAAATAACCATCTTTTTCTTGTACTTCAAATTCATCCAACGGACCTAGAGGCGGTGTACCTGCAATGTTTTTCCCGTTTTTCTCGTAACGCCCTGCATGACAAGGACAGAAGAATTGATTTGGGTGTGCTGAATCGCCATTCCAGTCCACCATACATCCTAAATGCTTACAAACAGGTGATAGCGCAATTATTTGGTCGCCTTCTTTGTAAACCCAAGCTACGTCTGTAACATTAGATTTGTACCAAGCGTCAACTTGCTCATAAGTGAAGTCAACTTTAACTGGCTCTGAAGTAAGGTCAGCGACTTTATGTTCGGTTTTGATAAAATCCCCACCTTCATGCTTTTGTAAAACTGGGTCAATTGCAAAACGAACCATTGGCATCAACATACCTGCCGCCATAAATCCGCCAACACCAGTGAGTGTGTAGCTTAGAAATTGACGACGTGAAACTCGATTGTTACTCATCCTTTTCCCCCCTCTAACTTAAAGGTCAGTCCAACGGACATACTTTTACAAATAGTAATACTAGGACATATCTATGATATATCAAGTCCATAGCTTGGTCAATATAGCATTCTGTGGAAACCTGGAGAATGTGAACATTTATTGAAACAAATTGCTAATTTTGTGACCATTTGGTCGAAAATACAGGTATTACTTGGCGCAACTGATCTTCGAGAATGGTTTGTTTCACGTTCATATTCATGGATTCTAGTGGAATAGCTGGTAACCAAATAATATTTACAACATCTCCAATATTTGTCCAAAAATGGTCACAAGTAATGAAGAACACATGCTTAAAGCCAGCAGTATGTAATTGTGTTTCTAATTGCACTGGCATTTCTTCGTTTTTCAAAGCAGTACTATACGAAAATGGTGGCATGACTAGTAAGCGACCTCTAAACTGTTGTTCAATAAAAGCTGTAAGCGATAACAAAAAATCTGATTCTGCGCCACTTTGCTTTAATTTTTCAGCAGTAAGATCGATTCCTACAAGTGGAATAATTGCCGTATCGATAAAATCCTTCTGCGCTAAAAACGATGTCACATCGTTTGCATTAAAATACATCCAATCCCCCCCTAACTGTAACAAATATAAAAATGCCCTTTTCCACTCTTTTATAGGATAACCAATAAAAAGTGAAAACAATCATTCACTAGTCATGTTACCATATAGAGGTGGATAAAGGGCATTCAAATTTTACCTATTGACTTAACACTATTGTAAATTAGCAGTTTCTTTTAAAACTTGTAACAAATTTGACAATTCATAAAATCGTTCTTCATCGCCTTTATCTAGGGCTTCATCAATTTGTGCAAGTAATTTTTCTTCTTGGAATACGAGTAAACTATTGGAAAGTAACTCTTCTGCCAGTAAACGATCCTTTTCACTAACAATTAATGTTTCTGGCATATAAGGGTTTTCTTCAAGAACTGCTAAGTATTGTGCACTTGGCGGTATATTTGGGAAGTTCAATTGTATATACATATCTTCTTGTTCATGTAAACGTAAGTCATGGAACGATTTCTCAGCATCGGCTGTCATCACATTGCCTTTATAAAAACGAAATGGTACACCTGTTGAGTCTACTGTAGACATCACCATTGCTCTAGGGCAATAGTGAGCTTCTTCTACAAACCGTATTCGTTTTAACAACTCATCATTACTTAATAAGTAATTTAAAATCCATACACACTCACGACGTTTTAATTGGTAATTTTTTAAAAACCAGCGAACAAATGCTTTTTTATCGACAACTGATACAGAAGCAGTCATACCCACTCCCTCCTTTACTCTAATTCTAAGCCTTCTAACATCTCTTGCCATTGTGGTTCACTTGGTTGAAGCTTGATTAAATGACCGAGAACTTCTTTAACTTCTGAACGCTTGCCTTCTTCTAATAAGAAATAAACAAATTTTTCTAAAAATGCTGCGTCTTCCTTAAAATCAGTATATGCCAAACGGTAAAATTCGTATGCACGGTCGTACAATTCTAAATTTGCATATGCATCTGCAGCGTAAGGGTATAAAGTTATCCATTCAAAATCATTTTTTTGTAATGTCTCAAATAATTCAACGACATCCTCATAGCGTTCTTGTTGATTAAATACGGAAATAAGTGTCAGTACCGCTTCCATATATTCAGGATCTAAAGCAATGGCTTCTCGTAAATAATTTTCGGCTTCTTCTGGCAGAGCATTTTTTAATGCCATTTTACCCGCAAATAAGAATAATGATTTATCGTATTCATCGCGCTTCAAGCCTTCTTTAATGGCTGCGTAAGCTTTTTTATTGTCCTCAGTCATGGCATAGCTTTCCGCTAGCAATAAATAAGCTGAGAAATAGTCAGGGTCTAATTCTTTTAAGTCCTCTAATTGCTTAATAGCCAACTCATATTTTTGCGATTGGAACGCAGCATATGCAGCACCAAATAAAGTATCTGGCTTCACTTCGTCATCTAGCGCTGCTAAATAATAGTCTAAGGCTGTTTCATAGGCAGCGCCCGCACGATATACCTCGGCTAATCGTTCGACAAGACTGACGCCTGCAAATTCCTCTTGTTGTTCATGTAATTCTTCGTAAAGGCGTGCTGCCTCTAGAAAACGTCCTGTCTCAAATAATAACTCTGCTTTAGCAAAATGTAGTAGTGGTTCATCAGGTAAGATGGCTAACGCCTCATTAATACGTTTTTCAGCCACTTCAAATAAACCTTGCATTTGATAATAATCGGCTAGCACTAGTAATGCTTGCGGGTATTCGGGGGCTGTATCTTCGACTGCTAATAACATGTCTAATGCCTCGTCCTCATCGCCAAGCTCCATTAAGACGTTGGCACGGTCAATTTTTATTTGTGCCTCCTCTGGGAATAAAAATTGCAGATGCTCCAGTACACGGTCCGCTTCTTTCATGTAACCATATTGCATAAAAACTTCCGCTAGTGCGTATATTTCCTCAGGTAATTCCTTCATTAAAAAGGATTCGAGAAGCTGGTCTATTAAAGCTAAATCCCCTTGCTCAAGTGCTTGCATCATTTCCGTCATTGCATTATTCACAGTCATTCACCTATTCTTTCATGTATATCTTTATGCTACAAAATATTTTCTTTTGAAACAAGAAAAAACTCCCCAAAAGGATTGGGGAGTCTAGTGTTGACTATTTCTTCACAGATTCAACATGCTCGAAAAACGATGGGTAGGAAACCGCGATGCACTCTGCATCATCTAATGTCACTGCTCCATCCGTTATTAACGCTGCCACAGCGCCCATCATACCGATACGGTGATCCCCGTATGTTTTCAAGCTTGCCCCATGTAATGGCGTAGGCCCTTCGATGATCATACCATCCTCAGTTGCTTCAATATGCGCCCCTAATTTTTTTAGTTCATCCACTACTGCAGTAATGCGATCCGTTTCTTTAACCTTGAGCTCCTCAGCATCTCTAATAATTGTTTTACCGTGTGCCTGTGTTGCTAAAAGTGCAAGAATGGGAATTTCGTCAATTAATCTCGGAATCATATTTCCTTCAATAATAGTTTCTTTTAAAGTAGACGTTTCAACTGAAATTGTTGCAGTTGGCTCAGATTGACCGTCCTCATTTGCTACTATTGTAATAGAGGCCCCCATGTTCTGAAGAACTTCTATGATACCGTCACGTGTTGGATTAACCCCCACATTTTCTAAAACAATTTTACTATCAGGGCAGATGGCACCCGCCACTAAGAAAAATGCAGCAGATGAAATATCGCCAGGCACAGACACATGTGTGCCTGAAAGTGTTTGTCCGCCTTCAAAAGTAATCACACCATCCGCAACAGTTATTTGCGCCCCAAATTGGCGTAGCATACGCTCAGTATGGTCTCGTGATACTTCTGTTTCACGCACAACGGTTGTCCCTTGCGCACGTAAACCAGCTAATAAAATAGCTGATTTCACTTGGGCACTCGCAACAGGCATTTGATAGTCAATAGCTTGTAGCTGTGTTCCTTGGATAGCAAGAGGTGTATACTGACCATCTGCACGGCCTGTAATATGAGCACCCATTTGACGTAATGGGTCAATAACACGTCGCATTGGGCGTTTACCAATAGAGGCATCTCCCGTCATCACGCTATGCACTTTTGAACCAGCTAAAATTCCGAGCATTAAACGTGTTGTTGTACCAGAGTTCCCAGTGTAAAGCACCTCACTAGGTTCCTGCCAAGCTTCCATACCTGCGCTTTCGATTGTGACATTTGTACCATCTACATCAATCTTCACACCAAGTTTGCGGAAACAATCAATAGTACTTAAACAATCTTCTCCAAGTAAAAAGCCTTCAACTGTTGTTTTCCCTGTTGCAATCGCCCCAAACATAACCGAACGATGTGAAACAGATTTATCACCAGGAATTGTTAATGTCCCTTGTAAAGACGGCTTGTTATACTGCAATACTTTTTCACTCATAATTATCTCTCGCCTCCGTATGAAGATAGAAAGCGCCGATACATCGACGCTTTCTTCATTATATTTAGCCGTTTAACGCCTCTTAGAAATAGACGAACTAATCTATGAAATATATGTTTCAAAATTTGCTCGCTTTTGAATACATGCTGCTGCACGTTCACGATCACTTTCACTTTGCAGACTTATCACAAGAATACCAAAGACATCTTCACGTGATTCTACAATTCGTAAATTTGTAATGCTGATTGCTTCTTCAGCGAGTAGGCCTGTTACCTCAGAAATTACCCCTGGATAGTCAGGAACATCCACATACAAGTCAAACGAAGTAAACATTGCTCCAGCACTAATTGGTAATTCATCACGTAGCTCTTTGGCAATAGCAAAATAACTTTCAATATCTGCTGAGCTACCATTTAATAGCAGTTCCTTCACACGATCCATTTCAGCTTGCCAGCCTTCTAACTGTGCTACTAATTCATCACGATTTTGCAGTGTAATATCGCGCCACAAAATAGGATTAGAGGATGCAATACGTGTCACATCTCTGAACCCCCCTGCTGCAAGTGAGCGTGTCATAGGATATTCACCATTTTCCTCACCTAGTTGATGCACTAGGGATGCTGCAATAACATGTGGAAAGTGACTAACTACAGCTGTCATATGATCGTGCTCACGCGCGGATACACTAACTACTTTTGCATGTGTAAATTTTAATAGGCTTTCTAGCTGAGCCATATTGATAATTTCTTCGCCTGCAAGTGGTGTCAGCATATAATAAGCATTTTCGAAAAGATGCGCTTTCGCAGCTAATACACCACTTTTATGAGAGCCTGCCATCGGGTGTCCACCGATAAACGTAATACCGAGCTCACGTAACTCACCAGCTTTTTGCATAATCATTTTTTTCGTACTACCTGTATCTGTTACAATAACTTTATTTTTTAATGGCCATGTTTTTAATTGCTCCATCCATTCAAGCGTAGCGTTGACAGGCGTTCCAAAAATAATGATATCTACCTCTGCTGCAACGTCTTTTGGGTCTGTCACAATGTCATGAACAATATTTAATGTTTTGGCATGCTGGCGAGTTTTTTCATCCATATCATAGCCAATAATTTTAGTTTCAGGTGCTTTTTGTAAAGCAAGAGCAATCGAGCCCCCAATTAAGCCTAAACCAATAACGAGCACTTTGCGTGTCATGCAAAAACCCCTTGTTCTTTTAACACTTCTTCAAGATGCGCTAATAATGCTGCATTTTGAGCTTCTGTACCAATAGTGACACGGATAAAACCTGGCGCACCTAGAGCATTACCACTTCGAATAATAAATCCACGCTTCATAAGCTCTTGGAAAACAACATCACTATCAGCATTCGTGTTAAAGAAAATAAAGTTTGTATCAGATGGGTAGTATTTCAAATTATGTTTTTCACAAAAATCAACGTATTGTTTTTTACCTATTTCATTTGCTGCACAGCAAGATTTTAAAAAGTCTTGATCACTTAATGCAATAGCAGCAACTGCTTGACTTAAAATCGTATTGTTAAATGGAGCACGTACTGGATCTAGTTTTGCAATTACTTCAGGTTGGCCAATTGCATAGCCTACTCGGAACGCGGCAAGACCGTATGCTTTAGAAAATGTGCGCATTAATAGTACATTTGGATACTCATCAATTAAAGGTAGAGTTTCGTTATGACCTGGGTGTGTCACGTATTCGATGTACGCTTCATCTAAAACGACAAGTACATCGCTTGGTACTTGCGCTAAAAATGCACGTAAATCTGTATCTGCAATAACGACACCAGTTGGATTATTCGGACTACATACCCACACAATCGAAGTCTGTTCATCAATTGCTGCTGCCATTGCGTTTAGATCGTGCGCGCCTTCAATACAAGGAATTTTACGAACTTCCGCACCTTCAATTTCAGCATTATGAACGTATTGGGAGAATGATGGATCTGCCATGACTGTATTCACACCTGGATACAACAGAGCACGAGTAAGAATTGCAATAATATCATCTGAACCATTTCCAAAAAGAAGCTGTGTTTCTTTGACACCTACATGGTTGGCCACAGCTGAACGTAAATTTTGTGCGTAGCCGTCTGGATAAATTGCATAGTTTACTGCATTCTTTTGTAAATATGCTGTTACCTTCGGTGAGCATCCAAATGGGTTTTCATTTGATGCTAACTTTACGACTTCTTGTAAGCCAAATTCACGTTGTACTTCTTCAATTGGTTTACCTGGCTTATATGCTTGCATACCGTCCAATTGTTGTTTCCATTTCATCTTAAACATCTCCTCTCATTATTTAGCTTGGGCTAAATCTGGTCTTAATTTCACTGCATCATTTAAATAAATGTGCTGCACATCTTTCTGCGCCATTTCCACATTCGCATGGATTAACACACGAATACATAATGGCAGGGCACCTGGTACGTCCATTTCATGCATACACATAACAGGGACATACTGCCAGCCGTCCATTAACCTTACAGCACGCGCTGGAAACGCCGATGTAATATCTGGTGTCGTTGAAATAACGATTGAAGCAATGTCGTCAATCTCTACATGGTTTGCTGCCACCACTTCACGTACTAATCTCGCTGTCTCATCCCATACAAGCTCTGGCTTGTCCAATTCAATTGTAATTGCACCTCTAAGTCCACGAATCATACAAGCACCTCCGCTAATAACTGTCGGAATTCAGCATCCACTTCTTTGCATTCTGCTAACTCAATTGGTCGCACAAAAGGTTTTCCAATTTCTTCAAGTAATACAAATTGTAGAACTCCGTATTCCGCTTTTTTATCTTTCAATAAATACTCTATTAATTGTTCAAATGAATAATCATTTACCGCTTCAAAAGGATAGCCGTTTTTCAGCGCAAATTGTAAAAATGCTGTTGTGAATTCACGATTTAACTTACCATATCGTTCACTTAATAATAGACAATACACAAGCCCAATCATCACTGCTTCACCATGTGCAACTTTTCCATAACCCGCCGCTGCTTCAATGGCATGACCATATGTATGTCCTAAATTTAAATATTTGCGCACTGATTGCTCTGTTTCATCCTCAGATACGATTTTCGCCTTTACTTCAATTCCAGCTTTTAAGTGATTGGCCAATTCCGTAGTGCTAAAACGGATAACAGACTCTGCATCCATTAGCTGTTGGAGCCACGCGGCATTCGATATCATCGCATGCTTAATGACCTCTGCAGTTCCAGAACGTACCTCGCGCTCAGATAAGCTTTCAATAAAGACAGTATCGTAAATTACGCCTTCTGGTTGATAGAAAGCCCCAATCATATTTTTGCCTAATGGATGGTTAATAGCGGTCTTTCCGCCAACTGCTGAGTCATGAGCTAAAATTGTAGTTGGTATTTGTATAAAAGGCACTCCACGCATATATGTAGCTGCAACAAAGCCTGTTAAATCACCAACTGCTCCTCCACCAAATGCAAAAACAAATGATTTTCGTGAACATTTTTGTTCAAGTAAAAAGGTTTGTGCGGCATTGTATTGTTCAAATGTTTTACAAGCCTCACCACCTGGTAGCACAAATACCTCAAATGGATACGGAAAATTCCCCTTGAAATATTCCCCTTGAGCAGCCCAAACATTGGCATCTGTAAAAACAATAATCTTATCTGCTTTTTGCAGTTTCTCATCAAACGTTTTAACTGCTTCGGCTAAAAAATTATGTCCAAGCACTACCTCATATTGATGTGATTTTGTTGCTACTGGTACACGCATATATTAAAACTCCTTTGCGTAACGGCGTTGTTCTTCAATTTGTGCTTTTAATTGCGGCAGTTGATCTCCATGGAATTGATCCATAATCGCGCTTGCAATTTCCCAGGCAATAACATGTTCAGCTACTACTGAAGCTGCTGGTACTGCACAGCTATCTGAACGTTCTACACTTGCTTTAAACGGTTCTTTTGTCTCAATATCAATACTTTGTAATGGTTTATACAATGTTGGAATTGGCTTCATCACACCTCGGACAACGATTGGCATGCCTGTAGTCATTCCGCCTTCTAGGCCGCCAAGTCGATTCGTAGCACGAGTATAGCCTTCTTCTTCCGACCAAATGATTTCGTCATGCACTTCTGAACCTTTACGACGAGCCATTTCAAAGCCAATACCAAATTCAACACCTTTAAAAGCATTAATAGACAACATGGCTGCCGCTAATTTTGCATCTAATTTCCGATCGTAATGAACATACGAACCAACACCAGCTGGCATGCCTTCAACGATTACTTCAACAACACCGCCAATAGAATCGCCTGCTTTTTTTGCTTCATCGATCGCCTCTACCATTTTTGCCGAAGCAACAGGATCTACACAGTAGCATGGATCAGCTTCGACAATTGTACGAATTTCATCTACAGTTTTTCCTTCAATGACAGATGTGTCTGCTTTAATACCAACGATTTCTGTTACATGTGACACAATTGATATACCGAGCTCATTTAATAAAGCTTTTGCAACAGCTCCCACTGCAACACGGACAGTTGTTTCACGCGCAGAAGAACGTTCTAAAACATTTCGTAAATCTCGATGTCCATATTTCATGCCACCTACTAAATCAGCATGGCCTGGACGTGGGCGTGAAATTTGACGTTTGATATCATCAGGATTAACATCCTCTGCTAAAGGTTCCGCCCCCATAATTTTCGTCCAATGCTTCCAGTCATCATTCGTGACAACGAGCGACACAGGAGAGCCGAGTGTTTGTCCGTGGCGAACACCACCTACTATTTCTACCGTATCCGTCTCAATTTGCATACGACGACCACGGCCATGACCTCCTTGGCGACGCTTTAAATCATGGTTAATTTTTTCTGCTGTAATTGGTAAAAGTGACGGTAAACCCTCAATTATTGTAGTTAATTGTGGTCCGTGTGATTCTCCTGCTGTTAAGTAACGCATAAACGCTTTCTCCCTTCAACTCGCTAAAGTATGTATTTTTCACTATAACATATATTCTCTAAAAAAACAGTCCTTTTGCAAATGTCATAGTACGTATTCATAAATCAATTAAGAATAGCATGCATAGCATTATATGCGAATATTCTGAACGATTTATTTAAAAAAAGAGGTATTTAGCTCACCATAAACGCCATATAATAAGTCCAAGATTTTTGAACGTGAAACCGTTTTACATTAATAAAAAATACGCTTTTGCTTATGCAAGCGAAAAGCGTACGGTCATCTATGTCTAGTGTCTTGGCAATTTATGTACGTGACAGTCATCTGTTGACTGTACGAAAGCTTTTCATCATTTAATTAATTATTTTTTTCTATAGAAGAATGTATCTTCTACTTCAAATTCATAACGTGATGGATTAAAAATTTGCTCCGTTGACCCTACAAATAAAATGCCATCTTGTCGCAATGCTTTACTAAAGTTCGCATATATTTGATCCTTGGCTTCTTCGGTAAAGTATATCATAACATTTCTGCACACAATTAGATCATAATTCGAATCGTAATGATCGTTAAGCAGATTATGCTTTTTAAATGTGACACAGCGCTTAATTTCATCTTTAACTCGGTAGAAGTTTCCTTCTTGCTCAAAATACTTTGCTTGAATATCTTTTGGCACCTCTGCTAATGAACGCTCTGGATAAACACCTAGCTTTGCCTTTTGAATGACATTTTCATCTAAATCAGTGGCGATTATTTGAATTTGCGATAACGGTACTAATTGCGATAATACCATTGCTAATGAGTATGGCTCTTCTCCAGTTGAACACGCAGCACTCCAAATTTTCAAACGCTTATTGGATTGTAGTAACTTAGGGAAAATTTTCTTTTGCAACACTTCCCAACGCTTTCCATTTCGATAAAACTCAGATACATTAATCGTCATTCGATCTAAAAACTCATTCATCAAATCACGATCTTGCTCGAGTGCTTTTAGAAAATCAACAAAATTACGATATCCCTTTTTCTCGTACAGTGAGGTTAATCGTCTTTTCATTTGCGCTTCTTTATATAACGCTAAATCTATCCCAGTTTTGCGCTTAATACCTTCAACAAATTGTACATAATCAGACATACGGTCATCTTCCCCTCTAGCGTCGTATTTCCATTATAGCGGAAAAATGCCTTTACTGAAATAGTCTTTCCATGTATTCCATGTTACTTTGTTGTATTTTTCTTTTCTTCCAATAGTAGCACTTTGGAATGTTCCAATTCTAGTCGTAATTTTTCTGTTTCTTTTGTATAGGATTCTAATCTTAGCTTTTCTAATTCTACTTCTTGTTCAATTGTTTTTAATTTTAATTTTTGACCTTTTGTACGTGCATCAGTAAATATACCAGCTAAAGAGATCATAATGCCTCCAATAATAGCAACAATAGCAATTTCCATTTTTTCTCTTCCCCCTATCTATATAGATTATACGATAAAATAAAGGAATAGTTTCCATTTTCGAAAGTTCTTTACGCAATTTTCTTATAGCACTGCAGTACAGTAATTGCCGCAAATCCATTCTAAAAAACTAAAAGAAGGCATCGAGGTCTTCCTGATGCCTTCTATCGCCATTCTAAAATGCAGACGAACTAAAACACGCTTTCTTAGAAAGTTAAATTTCTACACGATAGTCTTTTAAATTTTCTCTTAGCTTTGCTTTCATAAATTTTCCTACAGATGTTTTTGGTACTTCATCTAAAAAGACTACATCATCAGGAATCCATGTTTTATGGAACTGTGACCGCAAACTGTCTTGCAGCTCCTCTTTTGTAATCGAGTCTTTATGTTCTGGTTTAGGGACAACACATGCCAAAGGTCGTTCTAGCCACTTTTCATGTGGAATTGCTACCACTGCCGCTTCAAATACTTTCGGATGTGACATCAAAGCATTTTCAAGCTCCACTGACGAAATCCATTCGCCACCACTCTTAATTAAATCTTTTGTGCGATCTGTAATTTTAATATAGCCATCAGGCGTCATCACTGCAATATCTCCTGTGTATAACCAACCATCTTTAAAGGCTTCTGTTGTGCGCTCATCCTTATAATACTCATTCGCAATCCAAGGTCCTCTTAAAGTAATTTCGCCCATTGTTTTGCCATCCCAAGGTACCTCACCGTGTTCATTCACTATGCGCATATCAAGAAGTGGCACTGTTATACCTTGCGTAGTGCGAATGTGCATTTTTTCGTCTGTCGTATAGTTTTCCATATGTGTTAAGTATGTCGATAAACTAACAAGCGGTGATGTCTCAGTCATACCGTAGCCTGTAAAATACGGAATGTTTTGCTCTTCCTCGAAGCCGCGCACAAGTCCAATTGGAGATGCAGACCCACCACAAATAATCGACCGTAGGGAAGATAAATCTCGGGGCTGTTGACGTTGCTCTTGTAAAACGCCGAGCCAAATAGTCGGAACCCCCGCTGTTAACGTTACTTTGTACTGCTCAAACAAATCGAGTAATAGCTGTGGTGTAAACATCGGCCCAGGTAACACTTGTGTTGCGCCAAATAACACACTAGCAAATGGTAACCCCCAGGCATTGGCATGAAACATTGGTACAACGGGTAACACTACATCTTGCTCACATATCGCGATGCTATCAGCAAGTCCCGCTGTAATACTATGAAGAACAATACTGCGATGTGTATAAACAACACCCTTTGGCATACCTGTTGTAGCACTTGTATAGCACATACCTGCTGGTGCATTTTCATCTATATCATCAGGGAAGACAAAATTATCATTTGCCACTGCAAGAAGATCTTCATAGGACAGAGCATTCGGTAATGGCGAATTTTCTAACTCAACAGCATCTCCCATAATAATAAAATGTTTTACCGTTTTGAGCTGTGACACAATCGGCGCAATAACAGGTACTAAATTTTCATCAATGAGTAAAATTTCATCTTCTGCATGATTAATGACATACACAATATGCTCAGGTGCTAGCCGAATATTAATCATATGTAGCACAGCACCTGCACACGGCACAGCAAAATATGCCTCTAAATGACGATGATGATTCCAAGCAAACGTACCAACTTTTACCCCACGATCCATTCCAAGTGTCGTAAGAGCATCTGCTAATTTACGCGTACGCTTGGCAAACTCTTTATAGGTAAACTCATGAATTGTTGTAGCGCTTGTCCGCGAATATATTTTCTTCGCATGGAAAAAACGCTCAGCTCGATTTAAAAAACTTGTTAGTAATAAAGGTGTATCCATCATATGCATAATATCGCTCCCTTTCGTTTTCACATTTAACTTGCCTTAATGCCAAAGCTGATTGCTGCTACAAAAAGATATTTACATTTAAGAATGAATCCATTTACTTCAAACACGAAAAACTTTTTAGCCCATTATTTTGGCTGCATTCGTATCGCACCGTCAAGGCGAATAACTTCACCATTTAGCATGACATTATGAATAATACTTTCCACAAGCATGGCATACTCGGACGGTTTGCCAAGTCGTTTTGGGAATGGTGTCATGCTAGCTAATGCTATACGAGCAGGCTCTGCTAATGACGCAAACATCGGCGTTTCGATTAGCCCAGGCGCAATGGTCATTACGCGTATGCCCAAATCTGCAAGCTCGCGTGCAATTGGTAATGTCATTGCAGCTACCCCACCCTTTGAGGCGCTATATGCAGCTTGTCCTATTTGACCATCAAAAGCGGCCACCGATGCGGTATTAATAATAACGCCTCGCTGTCCATCTTCGTCTGGTTCATTAAGCTGCATTTTTTCAGCTGCAAGTCGAATGACATTAAACGTGCCTATTAAATTAACAGAAATTACTTTAGAAAATAGCTCAAGTGCATGTACTCCGCGTTTTGAAATGACCTTACTAGCATCCGCAATCCCTGCACAGTTTACCGCCACATTAACAAAACCAAATGTAGCAATTGCATACTCAAGCCCAGCAGCTACCGCTGCCTCTTGTGTAACATCTACACGGACATAGCGAACACTTTCTCCTAATTGCTGTGTGATTGTTTGCCCTCTTTCATCATTAACATCGAAAATGACAGCTTTACCGCCTTCTTCTACAATTTTCCTTACAGTTGCTTCCCCTAAGCCTGATGCACCACCTGTTACAATCGCTACAACGTCATGACATTTCATATAACCCAACCCCTTTACATTTTTTCAATAATAGTGGCATTTGCCATTCCCATACCTTCGCAAATAGCGAGTAGGCCATAGCGTAAGTTTTCTCGTTGCATCCGATATAGCATCGTTGTTAATAGCTTTGTACCAGTTGCTCCTAGAGGGTGTCCTAAAGCAATTGCACCACCAGTAGGATTTAGCTTTGCAGGGTCTGCACCAATATCATGTAACCATGCAAGTGGAACTGGGGCAAATGCTTCATTCACCTCATACGTATCAATATCCTCAATAGACAGGTCTGAACGTTTTAAGGCTTGTCTTGTAGCTTCAATTGGACCCGTAAGCATAAGGGTTGGATCTGACCCTATAACTACGCGTGTCACTATTTTTGCAAGTGGTTGAATACCTAGCTCTTGTGCTTTTGCTAACGACATCAGCATGACAGCTGATGCACCATCACTCATTTGACTTGCATTACCAGCCGTAATAACGCCGTGCTCTTGAAAAACTGTTTTCAAATCATTTAAACGATCGATGGTCGTATCAGCCCGAGGTCCTTCATCGACTTGGAATGTAGTAGCGGTTCCATCCTCTTGTATGATTTGGACAGGCATAATTTCCTTTTGAAAATGCCCCGCCTCTATTGCTGCTAATGCACGTCTATGGCTTTCATAAGCATAGTTATTCAATATGTCTTTTGAAAACTGCCATTTTGCAGCCATTTTTTCAGCTGATAGTCCTTGATGAATAATATGATAATTTTCTTGTAAGCGTTTACCTTTATGGGCAGTTTGCATATTTGAAAACATCGGCACCCTTGTCATACTTTCAACACCACCAGCAATCACAACATCCATATCTCCTGCTAAAATAGCCTGTGCTCCAAAATGGACTGCTTGCTGACTAGAACCGCATTGTCGATCAATCGTTACTCCAGGAACCTTCTCTGGGAAGCCCGCCATTAATAAAGCGGTTCTGGCAATATTTGCACCTTGTTCTCCTGTTTGAGTAACACAGCCAAGAATAACGTCCTCTACTTGTCCTTTATCAATCTGTGCACGTTTTATCACTTCCTGTAGGACATCTGCTGCTAAATCATCTGCACGTACATCTTTTAATGCGCCTTTACTACGCCCTACCGCTGTACGAACAGCTGCTACAATTACTACTTCTCTCATGTAAATACCCCTTTTCTAAAACAATTCTGTCATACCCCATAATGCATTTACGTTTAAGTTTATTTGCTTGGTAGAAAATATATACCGCTTTATGAAACTATTTACTAGTTATTAATTATCAGAATATTACATTATTTATTTTACATGACGAATGCGTGATTAACAATTCTTTATGTATTTAAATAGAGTGAAAAGATAGCGAGTTTGGCATTGCGTATTCCCTCCTATTCAAAACTTTCAAGATGGTTTTAAGCAAAAAAAAAAGAGCGATTCCAAGTGAATGGATATCGCTCTATATTTTATAAAATTAAACTAAATCTTCACCGAAGAATAAGCCAATTTCGCGCTCTGCAGAAGCAAGAGAGTCAGAACCGTGGATGATGTTGTGAGAAACAGTTGTTGCGTAGTCACCACGGATTGTACCTGGGTTAGATTCTTCTGGTTTAGTAGCACCCATCATTGTACGTGCTAGTTTAATTACGTTTTCGCCTTCCCATACCATTGCGAATACTGGACCAGAAGTGATGAAATCAACTAATTCACCGAAGAATGGACGCTCAGCATGCTCAGCATAGTGTTTTTCTGCTAATTCTTGAGGGATTACCATTAATTTAGCGCCTTTTAATACAAAACCGCGACGTTCAAAACGATCAACGATATCTCCTACTACTTGTCGTTCTACGCCATCAGGCTTAACCATTAAAAAAGTTTGTTCGATTGCCATGTTTAAAACACTCCTTAAATTCGTCTAACAGGTTTTACACCTACCGATAAATATTAACAAAAAATGAGCTTTAGCACAACAAAAAGCTAGAATTTACGCTTGCCCATAAACAAAGCGATATCACGAAGCTTTTTCTTAATAGGATGTTTTGGTAAAGCATCTATTTCTTGTAAAGCTTTTTTTAAATACTTGTCGCTCATTTTATTAGCTTGTGTAATAGCATCAGATTTACGCACATATTGCAACATTTTTTGGCGCTCGGGCTCAGTTAATGTTCCAGCAAACACTTTTGCTAAATAAGGCTGCATCTGTTCATCATCTTTTAATAATAAAATCGGTAACGTAATATTACCTTGTAATAAGTCACTACCTGCTGGCTTCCCTAATTCTTTATCTGTCGCCATAATATCTAATACATCATCAATTATTTGAAAGCTCATGCCTACAAAGTAACCAAAGCGTTTTAAATGGCTTACCGTTTTTGCATCTACACCTGCTGCTACTGCACCAATCTCACAGCTAGAAGAAATTAGTAATGCTGTTTTTCGTTTAATACGTCTGAAATAATCCTTTAAGCCCTGATCCAATCTAAACTTGTCTTCGATTTGAATAACTTCACCGTTACAAATTTCCACCATTGTACGTGCTAAAATTTGATGAACTAGAGGATCCTCGAGTTTCGTGATGTATTCAAGTGCACGTGCAAAAATAAAATCACCCGTGTACATTGCTACTCTGTTATTCCATTGGGATTTGACAGTTGGACGTCCTCGTCGCATATCGGAATCATCAATCACATCATCATGTACTAGCGACGCCATGTGAATGAGCTCTAAAGGCACAGCCACATTTTTCATCTTTTCGATATCATAATCGCCAAATTTTGCGCCAAGCAACACAAAAATTGGTCGGATTCGTTTGCCACCAGCTTGTAATAAATGGAGAGAAGCATCGTTAATTAAATGCGAAGACGAATTCACCGCTTTTTCTAATTCTTGTTCGATGATATCAATATCTGACTTCAAATCGGAATAGAGTAGTTTTAACTTCATCTTTTCCACGCTTGAAAACCTTCCCCCATTAACGTATCTTTTTAAAGCCCATATGCATTGCCGCAGCACCGCCACTGTATGCTTTGTACGTTACTTTTTCTAAACCTGCCTGTTCAAACATTGCCGCTAGCTTCTTCATACCTGGGAAATTATTTGCGGACTCCTGTAACCAAGAGTATTCTTTATAGCTTTTCGCAAAAATTTTACCAAATATCGGCATGATAAATTTAAAATAAAATCGGAATAGTTGTCGATAGCCAGGAATTTCTGATTGTGACGTTTCTAAACACACAACCATCCCACCAGGTTTTACGACGCGCTGCATTTCTTTTAACACTTGCAAATAATCAGGAACATTACGTAGACCAAATCCAATTGTCACATAATCAAATGTATTGTCTGGGAAAGGTAATTCCATTGCATTCCCTTGTATAAGCTCGATTTGTGGATAAGGCGTTATTTTTTGCTCGCCTACTTTCAGCATGTTTTTACTGAAATCTAATCCCTTTACTTCGCCACTTTTTCCAACTGCCTCAGCTAAAGCAATTGTCCAGTCAGCTGTTCCACAACAAACATCTAGCGCTTTCGAACCAGGCTTGACAGCCATGCGCTTCATCGTATCGTTACGCCAACCAACATGCATTTGGAAGCTAATAACGCCATTCAATTTATCATAGTTTTCCGAAATACTTTCAAATACTTCGTGAACGTGCTCTTCTTTCGATTTAGCCATTTTAGTAAAACCTCTCTTATCCGTTTGTAGAAGCAATAGATGCCTCTACACGTGCTTGTAGAGCTTGTTTCACATCACTTTGTAAAAATGATGCTTGGTCTATCACCTGCAACAGCTCTGTTTTTAAGCGGGCAATTTTATCTTGTAAGACGCTATTAAATGTCGCGCCTGCTTGTAGGGCACTTTGTTCAAGTGCTTTACTCATTAAAGACTTTTGTCCACGCTGATACATAGCCCATTCTCTTTCTAATCGTAACAATAATAAACTCTTTTCCATTAACGGAATATAATGATGCCATGCATAAAGATCAAAAAATTTCGCAATTAAACCTGATTCTATATTGCTTATTGAAGAACACCATTGTTCAACAGTACGCTGTTCTGCTTCGTATACTTTGATTTGATGTTCGCAACGTGCCACAATTCCTTGTGACAAATTCCGAATCAATGCGACATTTCCCGACATTGCCAAAATTTCATAATATCGCCCACTATAAAAATCTCCAGCTAAAACGGTTAGCTGCTGTTCTTTTGAAGTGGCGTCTAGTTCTTTAATATGATCATGTGCCGCTAGAGCTGCATATACAATTCCAACAGTTATTGCAGCTTCCCTTTGCTCTTGTTGCCACTCTTCGCCATTCAAAAAGGGAACTAACAAGTAAAACAGTTGATTTTCATCGAGCACAGGCACTCCTGTGTATTTTTGCAAAGTTCTATGACGAACATCCATGAAAATCTCTGTTTTTAACTGTGCAATTGAATTTTGAATGTATGTTGCATTCATAGACCTTACTCCATTTCACTTTCAAATACGTTAATCATCTACATGACTTAACGCTTGCTCACTGAGTCATTATAGCATAAGCATCGATTCGGAATAAAAAGTTTTTACTTTTACCAACATGAACGGGCAGTAGATATCCCCCATCGTAATACCCAGAAAAAATTGGTAGGAAATCTACTTGCCCGTAAAAATTAGTTTCAAACACACACACTTATTTGTTCCCGTATGTGTTATGCATTCCTGCACAATATAACTAACAAGTCATCGGCACTCTATATGGATCTTACCGATAAAAGCTACAATACAATACCTACGTTACTTTTTTCCTTCACTTTGGATAACACCATGTGCTGTATGAATTTGCGCTTTGCCACGAATTTTCATTGCAGATGTGTGCTCAGTAAATTGAGCAATCATGACTTCCCCTGCATCTAATTTTTCAGAATGATGGAATTTCGTATCCGTACCACGTGTTAAGCCTATTACATGTACGCCATCCTCTTCTGCCTGAATTACTATATAATCTTGCGCCATTGTCTGTACACTCCTTAAATCCGACAAATTCTTAGTCCATCATAACATAATTAGACATGCAGTTTAAGACATTTGAATAAATGACAAGACTTCTCTCCGTTTTACCTCATCTTGTTCATAAATGCCACGAGCCACAGATGTAACCGTTTTAGAACCTGGTTTTTTGAGACCACGCATTGTCATACACATATGCTCTGCCTCGATTACTACGTAAACACCTTTTGGAGATAGCATTTCCATAATCGTATCGGCTACTGATGATGTAATACGTTCTTGTAATTGCGGACGACGGGCAATTGTTTCAACCGCGCGACCTAATTTGCTTAGTCCCGCTACGATGCCATCGTTTGGTATGTAAGCTACATGTGCTTTGCCATAAAACGGCACTAAATGATGCTCACACATTGAATAAAATGGGATATCCTTTACAAGCACTAATTCTTCATGATCCTCATGGAAAACGGTTTTAAAATAATCTTTTGCATCTTCATGTAAGCCACTAAACATTTCAGCATACATTTTCGCAACACGTTTCGGCGTATCGAGCAATCCTTCACGATTAACGTCCTCGCCCACAGCTTCTAAAATCATTTTGACTGCTTCTTCTATTTTCAATAAATCAACATTCGACATTCGTAAAAACCCTCCTGCGTATCAAAACATTACACATTTCCCTATGCATCGTAGCATATCCAAAAGTTAAGCGCAAAACGACTTACTTGATTTAAAAGAAATTCAACATATCTTCTTAAAGTTTACGTGTAACATGCTATGTAAAAGCCATCTTGTGACTTATTTTTCGTATTTTGTAAGTTGTTGCAAATCGCTTATTTTTAAAAATAAGTTAAAAAGAGCAGCCTTCATGCTCGTTTACATGAAGACTGCTCTATGTAACTACTAGACGTGTATTATTTTACAGCATCTTTAAGCGCTTTACCTGGTTTGAAAGCAGGTACCTTGCTAGCAGCGATTTCGATTTCTTTACCAGTTTGTGGGTTACGACCTTTACGAGCCGCACGTTCACGTACTTCAAAGTTACCAAAACCAATTAATTGTACTTTGTCACCCTTTGCAAGAGCATCTTGAATTGTATCAAATACAGCTTCAACTGCTTTAGAAGCGTCTTTTTTAGAAAGACCTGCAGCTTCAGCAACAGAGTTTACTAATTCTGTTTTATTCACACCATTCACCTCCTCTCAAAGGGTCATGAACCAATTCTGTAAAAAGAGTAACACATAGAAAACCGCTACGCAACTGTATTCATTCATGATTATAACCAAAATATGCGTTTTTCACCCAAAAAACAAAAATAACAGGACTTTTCGCATAAAAACGAATAGCCCTGCCCTATTTTTTTGCTCTGTAATTTCCATTTTATCTCTATAAAATAAAAGTAACCAATCCTCTATCGCCTTCATTCACCATACGCTCAATAGTTTGGCGCATACGTTTTTTAGCTGTAGTTGGCACTGCATTCATTTTGTAGCGGATTCCTTCTTTTAAGACCTCATGCAACGGAGTTCCAAAAAGTTGTGTTTGCCAAAGCGCATCACGATCATGTAAATACGCATGATTTAAATCTTTCAGCAGTTGCTGACTGTGGAATTCAGAGCCAATAAGTGGCGCAAATTCTGATTCCATATCAACTCGAATAATATGATAGGACGGTGCTGTTGCCTTCATACGAACACCATAGAAATTATTTTGCTTAATAAGTTCTGGAGCAGTTGGTTCAAACTCTTGCATCATCGGCAATGTCACACCATAACCACTTGAATCCGCTTCACTTATTGCATCTTTAAAGCGTTTTTGTGCTTCTTTTGCTTCAGCAGCCTCTTTAATAAATAGCAACCAATCACGCTTTGTTTCAATCGGCTCATCTAACCATTCATTACAAACTGCCTTATATAATTCTCCTTGTAAAGACACACGAATGACCGCCGTACCGATTCCTGAATCTACATGAATCACTTCACTTTGATCAATAAAATCAATCTCTTTAAAGGCATCAGATGCTTGTTGTACATCTCTAATTTTCATGACAGATGAAAGTACTTCTTCCATCGAATCAATTAATGCTACGTTTAATGGGTGTGTCGCATCAAGGACATCAAGCCAATCTGGTTTCTCAACTTCAATCGTCCGAATCGGAAACTCAAATAACGCCTCTTGCAAAATATATTGAATATCTGACGCACGCATTTGATCGATGGAAATCGCAATTACAGGAACGTTATAACGTTCAAATAGCTCATTACGAAGCTGTACAGTTTCTTCTCGCGCTGGCATTTGACAATTTAACACGATAACAAACGGTTTTCCAATTTCCTTTAACTGTGCAACAATTTCTTCTTCTGCTTTTTCAGCTGCCCGACGACTAATACCATTAACTGTTCCATCAGTTGTCACAACAATACCGATATTCGCATGATCTCGAATGACTTTATCCGTACCTATTTTCGCGGCTTCTTGGAAAGGAATTGGCTCCGTATGCCAAGGTGTATGCACATATTTCGGCCCATTCTCATCCTCATAGCCCTTTGTACCTTCAATGACGTAACCGACACAATCAGCTAAACGAATTTGGAATGTCATTTCATCTTCGCCGACCGCAATACGTGTGGCTTGAGCAGGCACAAACTTCGGCTCAGCAGTCATGATTACTGAGCCTGGCGAGCTTTGTGGCAGCTCGTCCTGTGCTCGCATTCTTTCTGTTTCATCCACAATATTCGGTAACACTACAGCTTCCATTACTTTTTTTACAAATGTAGATTTCCCTACACGAACTGGACCTACAACACCAATATAAACATCGCCATTTGTGCGCTCTGCAATTTCTTTAAATACTGCTTCACTCAAGGTTTCTGCCTCCTTTATCTACGCTTTTTCACTATATGCATAAGCAAAGATAAATATGAAAAGCTCCTTGATAGCAAAGTGAACACAATTTTTATTTCCGCAGGGTGAGCATTCCGCGGAATGGGCTGTGAATTCCATGGGGTGAGGTGTAATTCCGCGGAGTGGGGCATTGATTCCGCGGTTCGGAGCTTGAATTCCGCGATGTTGAGCCTTAATTCCGCGATGCGAAGCCATAATTCCGCGGTACGAAACCTTTATCCCGCGGTGTAACCATAATTCCACCATGCGAGGCCTTAATTCCATGGGGTGAGGTGTAATTCCGCGGAGTGAGGCATTGATTCCGCGGTTCGGAGCTTTAATTCCGCGATGTTGAGCCTTAATTCCGCGGGGCGAAGCCATAATTCCGCGGTACGAAACCTTTATCCCGCGGTGTGGTCATAACTCCGCAGGGCGAGGCCTTAATTCCATGGGGTGAGGTGTAATTCTGCGGAGTGAGGCATTGATTCCGCGGTTCGGAGCTTGAATTCCGCGATGTTAAGCCTTAATTCCGCGGGGTGAGGCTTGAATTCCGCGGTACGGAGCCTTAATTCCGCGGTGTGGCCATAATTCCGCGGAGTGGGGCATTGATTCCGCGGTTCGGAGCTTGAATTCCGCGATGTTGAGCCTTAATTCCGCGGGGTGAAGCTTGAATTCCGCGATGCCGTGCCTTAATTCCGCGATGCGAAGCCTTAATTCCGCGGGCAACCCTTTATCCCGCGATGCCGTGCCTTAATTCCGCGGTACGGAGTCTTAATCCCGCGGGGCGAAGCCATAATTCCGCGGTACGAAGCAATTATTCCGCGGTGCAAAGCAATAATCCCGCGATGCGATGGTTCTTCGTGCGCAGCCGCACACCTCACTGTCGCATCAACAGTGCGTCCCTTCAAGTATTGCTGGCATGAGAATTGTTTGTGTGCCAGGCACTAAAAGGGAGCTAAAAAAACCTCAATCATTAGATGTTCACCTAATGATTGAGGTAGAAAAAATTTAATTTGATTCGGTAGCTTTGTTTTCGTTTTCTTGAGCCGCTTCAGCTTCTTCCTTCGCCTTTTTTGCATCTGCTTTATAGGCGTCCATCATATAAGTGGGCTCGCCATTTTCATCTACAGTGTATGGCACTGAATAGGCTGGAACTACGGGATATTTATCGACAAGTAATTGACGAATATCCTCGCCTGGCTTTACATCTGGCTTGTCCTCTTTTAACAGCTGACCTAAATCGATTGAATAATCCACATGCATTTCGCCATCGCCTGTCATAAATATCGGTAATTCTGCACCTGAATATGGACTTTTGACAGTCACTTCTGATTTATAGCCTAATTTTTCAAAGTTAATTTGGTAGACATTATCAGCAATTGCACCCTTTGTCGGAATATACTGTGTGCCCAATTTGCGAATATTAATTTCTCGCATACGCTCTGCAGAGTTTAAATCTACTAATTTTACTTCTGCACTGTTTTCTGGATCCCAAATAATATATTGATAAATACCGCCTTTTTCATATGCATTTCCAGGAATTTGCGCAATATATTTTGGCATAAGTTTTTCAAAATCAATTAAATATTTTATATAGATATCCGTATCCAATTCGCTGTTTTTAATTGGTACTAGTCCACCTGTTGCTTCACGATATTCATTAACAGCCCGTTGAACAGATGCTAATTGATCGACATCTGGCACTTGGTTTGCGGCCTTTTCCTCCTCAGGATATGCGCAACCACCTAGCAAAACGGCTATTGCCACTGTTAAAAGAAAAGCATTTAGTTTTTTCATTTCACGTTTTCCCTCCTTTTTATGGCCATGTGGCAACGATCAGTACCATTAAAAATGTTCCAAGTCCAAACAGTATGTATGCTAATAAATTTACGATTGTACGTAGAAAACCATTTGAAATTTTATTGCGACCTAGATAAATTAAACCAACTGAAATAATCATAAAGCCGATACAATAAAAAGACACCCACATGACATCCAGTGCGGGCATATGTGCTAACGGACCCATTTACGTCTACCACCTTTCTTCAATGACACGAGACAATCAACGTTAATTATACTATGGGCTTCCTTAAAAAAGAAGGCGCTTTCCCAAAAGGAAAAATGGAGTGCTACAAGGTGCTTCAAATGATATTTTTTTGATATACGAAAAAAAATAAACATTGCAAGATTATACAAATTAAGGTGACCGCTACTATATATAACGCTCAGTGGAAATCATATCATATTTTTACTATAGATAGGGAAATCCATTATTATAAAAATAACTTTTTATGCAAAAAAAGCGTTGTCATCACCTATTACTTTCCAATTTGTTCAAAAAGGAGACACTTCAGATCGTTCTGAAGTGTCTCTTTTGTGTCCATTTCATGACAAATTTTATAAAATTTCTATTGCTAGCTACTATACTAACATAAGTAATTAGTTCATCAGTTCATCGATTTCACGTTTTTTCACACGCATCATTAATGCGTCCACTGCTACTTTTGGCTCGACATCATTAAATAATACGCCATAAAGTTCCGTTGAAATCGGCATAGCAACATCATATTTTTCGGCCAGTTGATAAGCTGCCTTTGTTGTCCGTACACCCTCTACAACCATACCCATTTGATCGAGTACTTCTTGTAGCTTCATGCCTTTCCCTAACATATTTCCTGCACGCCAATTTCGTGAATGCACACTTGTACACGTCACGATTAAATCACCCATACCTGTCAGCCCTGAGAACGTAAATGGATTTCCACCCATTTTGACACCGAGACGGGTAATTTCAGCAAGTCCACGAGTAATCAGTGCTGCCTTCGCATTATCACCATAGTTTAAGCCATCTGTTATGCCAGCAGCTAACGCTATAACGTTTTTTAATGCACCACCCATTTCCACGCCGATAACATCCTCATTCGTATATACGCGGAAAAACTGATTCATAAACAAGTCCTGTACCTTCTCAGCTGCCTCAATATTGGCACAGGCTGCTGTAATCGTCGTTGGGGAATGCAATACTACTTCCTCTGCATGACTTGGCCCTGAGAGCACTACAATGTCTTCTACAAATTCAGCCGGCAAGCTTTCAGCTAAAATTTCAGATATACGTTTTAATGAATCTGGCTCAATTCCCTTTGAAACATGGACAAATAATACTTTTTTGTCTAAAGTAGCAGTCATCTTTTCACAAGTTTCTCGTATAGCCTTCGTCGGCACTGCTACAACAATCGTATTGGAATGTGCTACAGCCTTTGCAATATCATCAGTGCCATGTAAATTCGTTGGTAGCACCGTTTCTGGTAAATACTTTTTATTTGTATGATGTGTATTAATTTCTTCTGCCTGATCAGCTCTATGCGTCCACACAAGCGTATCATGTCCATTTTCAGCAAGTACCATCGCAAGTGCTGATCCCCATGAGCCCGCTCCTAGTACACAAACTCGTTCCATATCATATTCCCCCTTTTATTCCCTTTAGGTAAAACTTCATCGGCAAATGCTTGTCTAAAATGCGATTTAGCCTAGCCCTTTGAAAAAAGACGCCACCCAACAATAATAGTCGGGTTGGCGTACTAAATGAGTTATATTTTAGATTATGCACGCGCACGTGTAATTAAACGAATTGGCGTACCTTCAAAATCAAATGTTTCACGAATTCTATTTTCTAAAAATCGCTCATAAGAGAAGTGCATTAATTCCGTTTCATTTACAAATACCACAAACGTCGGTGGTTGAATCGCCACTTGTGTTGCATAGTAAATACGTAAGCGACGACCTTTGTCAGTTGGCGCTGGATTACGTGCAACCGAATCTTCAATCACTTCATTTAGAATTGATGATTGTATACGCATCGCGTGATTTTCACTTACGCGTTGTACAATCGGTAAAATTTGATGAACTCGTTGTTTTGTATTTGCTGATACAAAAATAATCGGTGCATAGTCTAAGAATAAAAAGTGCTCACGGATTTGCTGTGTAAACACATTCATTGTTTTGTCATCTTTTTCAATTGTATCCCATTTATTTACAACAATAATAATTGCTTTTCCAGCCTCATGTGCATAGCCCGCAATTTTTTTATCTTGTTCTTGAATGCCTTCTTCCGCATTTAGAACAACTAAAACAACGTCGGAACGTTCAATAGCACGTAGCGCACGTAAAACGGAGTATTTCTCTGTCGTTTCGTACACTTTCCCTTTTTTACGCATTCCGGCAGTATCGATGATTACATATTCGTTCCCATCGTATTCGTAAGGCGTATCAATAGCATCTCGCGTTGTTCCCGCAATGTTACTTACTATGACACGATCTTGACCTAGGAACGCATTCACTAATGATGATTTCCCGACATTTGGGCGACCAATTAAAGAGAATTTAATAACGTCATCTCCGTATTGATTTTCATCTTCTTGTGGGAAGTGCTTAGCACACTCATCTAATAAATCTCCTAAGCCCAATCCGTGGGAACCAGAAATTGGCCAAGGTTCACCAAATCCAAGTGCATAGAAATCATAAATCATTTCACGCATATCTGGATTATCAATTTTATTAACTGCTAAAACGACTGGCTTTTTTGTTTTGTATAAAATTTTTGCAACTTGCTCATCTGCGGCTGTTACACCTTCACGACCATTCGTCATAAAAATAATAACGTCTGCTTCTTCAATAGCAATCTCTGCTTGTTGACGAATTTGTTCTAAAAACGGCTCGTCTCCAATTTCGATACCACCTGTATCAATAATATTAAAATCATGTGTTAACCACTCTGCCGAACTATAAATACGGTCACGTGTTACTCCCGGAATATCTTCTACAATCGAGACACGTTCTCCAACGATGCGATTAAAAATCGTCGACTTACCTACGTTCGGACGACCTACGATGGCTACTACTGGTTTCGTCATCTGTACTTCATCCTTCCAACTTCTTGTCTTTCGCTATTATACACGAAAAATGCCATTATATCATAACATATCCATCGTGGAGAGTACTTTTTAGCTTACTCTTTAACATTACCATTATTTTTCGTTCCAGACGCACTCTTTTTAGCAGGTCACAAGACAAGCGAAACTCCTTAAGACAGTTCACGCCCTTGAGGGTGTCAGGCACTCAAACAATTCAAAAAACTCGAACATTAGTAAGCCCACCTGCAATAGACATCAACGGCAGTAATTCAAAAATGACTGTAAACAAACTAAAACGAGGATACGATTGTATCCTCGCTGTTGATGATTATTTAAAGTTTTTCAGTTGGTCGCCAATTACATCACCGAGAGAGAAACCAGTGTTTTCTTCTGGTAATTCATAATCGATTACTTCTTCAGCCTCTGGATTTTCTAATAAATCTTTAATACTTAATGCTAGGCGGCCTTCGTCAACGTTGACATCTAGCACCTTCACTTGTACCTCTTGCGCTTCTTTCAACGCTTCATGTGGCGTATTAATATGCTTATGTGCAATTTGTGAAATATGCACTAAGCCTTCCACTCCAGGGAACACTTCTACAAAAGCACCAAATGACGTAAGGCGTTTTACTTTCCCTACAAGCACTGTGCCTTTCGCAGCACGCTCTTCAATATTCGACCATGGTCCAGGAACGGTATCCTTAATGGATAGCGAAATACGCTCATTCTCTGGGTCTACAGAAAGAACCTTCACTTTTACTTCTTGTCCTTCTGATAATACCTCACTGACATCACTCACATGCTCATGTGATACTTGTGAGATATGGACAAGTCCATCGATACCACCAAGATCAATAAATGCACCAAATGATGCTATACGCTGTACTTTACCATCTAATACGTCGCCAGCTTTAATTTGGTTAATTACATTTTTCTTCTGAGAAGCTTTCTCAGATTCTACTACAGCTCGATGTGATAAAATTAAGCGATTTTTTTCTTTATCAAGCTCGACAATTTTAAAGCTTAGTACTTTCCCTTTATAATCTTCAAAATCATCGACAAAATAATCTTCTACTAGGGATGCTGGAACGAACCCACGTACTCCTAAATCTACAACAAGACCACCTTTAACAATATCCTTTACTTCCGCTTCGAAAACTTCCCCAGCAGCATATTGTTGTTCTAGTGTATCCCATGCTTTTAAGGCATCTACTTTACGTTTTGATAATACATAGTTTTCCTCTTCAACTTTTGTAATCATCAATTCTAACTCATCCCCAACGGAGATAGCGTCAGACGCTTTTTCAATGTGTAAGCTCGATAATTCACTTATTGGTACTATACCGTCAAACGGTGCACCCGGAATTGAAACAGTTACCGCTTTTTCATCAACCTGCTCCGCAATACCTTTGACGATATCACCTTCGTTAAACGTTTGTTCTGCATAGTTCATTTCTTCAGACATATGTAACCCTCCTTCGCATCTTCCCTTACTATTTTATTCGATATTGAAGACAAAGACAAAAATAAATCCTTTAAATTCTAAAAATGTCTGAAATTTTAGGATTTATACCATTTTTTCTTGTGCTAATTTTAAAATGGCTTGCGCTGCTGCATCAATTGATAGCTCCGTTGTGTCTAGATAAATGGCATCCGCTGCTTGAATCAGTGGTGAAGCTTCACGCTCACTATCCATTTTATCGCGTAAAGCAATATCTTCTTGGAGCTTTTCTATAGAAGACGCAATTCCTCGTTTTTCATTGTCAATATAGCGGCGTCTTGCACGTTCTTCAACAGTAGCAGACATAAAGATTTTCAGCTCTGCATTTTTTAATACATGTGTCGCAATATCACGTCCATCCATGACAACACCACCATTAGCGGCAAGTTTTTGCTGCTGCGCTACTAACAATTCACGCACTTTAGCATGTGCCGCTACTTGCGAAACAGATGAAGTTACTTCATTGGAGCGAATTGCATCAGATACATTTTCGCCATCTAAAAAAACAAGTTGACCTTGAGGAGAAGGCTTTAATTCAATTGAGCTAGCTGCTAACATTTCTGCTAATTTTGCTTCATCATCTAAATGTATGTTTTGTTGCATTGCTTTATACGTAACTGCTCGATACATTGCTCCCGTATCGATATACGTGAATCCTAGTGATTCTGCAACGATTTTGGCGATTGTGCTTTTTCCAGCGCCTGCAGGACCGTCAATCGCAATTTGAATGTTTTTTTTCATTATGCTCCCCTACTTTCTTTCACACCATATTGTAACATACTAATAAAAAAAAGCCCTCCACGAGCAAGAGGGCTACTGTCAATTTAATCATCGAATGGGTTTATTTCTTTACGGCGATTTAATAGCTGTCGTTCAAAGCAAAAACGTACAATATGTTGTTGATCAATATCATCCGTATCCGTTAATTGAATGGTAGCAATTGTCTTGTCATCTTTTTCAAATATTCGAACAACTGTTGCATCTGTAACGACGTAATTCACGTCGCCATTGGCAAATGGCAAGACAATCGTTAGCTTAATGTCATCGCCATCTTGAAAGGCTATGTTGCCTTTTAAAATAAGTGCCAGTCCGCCTGCACTAATATCTGTTGTTACAAGCTGGTATTTATTATCTTTAAATTGCACTGCCACATCGACAGGTGTTTCCACACGAACGTATTCGCGGCGTTGAATTTTGATAAACTCATCCTCTTGAGGGCAGTGCAACATAATCATCGGTATATTACCAGCTTTGCGACCGATTACTTCTGTATTGAAGGCGTAAGATTGTTTATCTTCTGTTCGAAAGGTTGCCCTAAATTCAGAACCATCTATTAAAAAGGCTGTTTTTTTAGTTATTACATTTGTTGGATAATCAATATAAATTATATTGTCTCTTTGTTCAACTACTTTACAGCGGAATTTTTCAATACGTTCTGTATAAGTAGGTTCAAGTTGTAGTAGTGTACCAATTTTAATTTCCATGAGCATCTCCCCGAACAATATATATACCCCTATTATTGCATGGGATGTAAATTTTGGCTATATGAACTGGGAGCTTTTTCTAGACTTAAGTTAAATATTCTACTTTTAACACATTGTGATTTTCAGCATCTACTACAATTCGGAACGTTTCTTGGACTTGTTCGTCTCGAACGGCAATGACTTCATAGCATAGACGTTGTTCGAATTGTCCGTTATCCGTATATATATTTCTTACTTCTTCAACACGTACATTGTCGTCAAAGAAAGTTTTCCAATCAATTGGATTAGCTTTTTGTGGCTTTATCGATTCTTCTTGTATATATTCCATTGCATTTGCACCAAGTAATTCTCCAGTATCTTTTGCAATTTTTAATTGTACACCATCTGCATAAATTAATGCATTATCACCAGGATGAACGCGTGCAAATGTAACATGCCAAGCTAAATGGTTTTCACGTGACTCAACAAAAGCAACATCTTTCATCTCAAGTCTCTTTAAATGTTCTTCCGCTTTTTTAATAACTTCCTCTTGTGAAAGCTTAGCCTCATCTACAGGACGTTCAACTAAATAGGATAGTAAGTGTCCTCCCTTTTCAGTTACGTCGACATAGCCTAAACGAATACCTTGATGGAACTGTATGTGATAAAACGGATATGGCGCTGTATCGCTACTTTTTGTAACAGTAAACGTAGCATCTTTAATAATTGGGAATAGTTTTTTCACTTTTTCTAGCGCTTCTTTTTCTGTAATGACTGAATCTTGTAATGCTTTTAATTCTAATTTTTTCTGCCAATCTGATTCACTTAATGTAAGTGGGAAATCACTCTCACCATAATCTTTTAGTGTCTTCTTAATATTATCAAATGATGTATTAGGATTTTTATTGTCTACTTGGCGCGTCCAAACATCCATATTTCCATCTTGTTTATAATAATCAACAGTTGCAGTTGTCCATTCGTCAGATAAAGCTTGCAAATTAGTGGAGATTTGCGGCATTTTTTTACGCCACTCTTCATAATCTCCCGACTTCGCGGTTTTTTTCGCTTCATCACCAAGTCTTCCTAAATAACCTAGCCACTGACTAGAAAGCTCTTGCCCAATGGGAATATTTGAAATTGATGAACGTACTTCTGAGCTTAGTCGCCAAATAGAATCTAGCTCACTGTGGATAGCCTGTTCATCCTTAAATAATAAGGATTGCGAAACTGCTCTTTGTAAGTACGATAATTTTTCAGAGGCATCCGTTAGTTTTTCTGTATACTGCGCATGTACTGTACGTTGTAAACTTTCTTTATCTCCATGTAAATCAATACTATATGCTCCTAAACCGATAACGGCTACTGTTAAAATAACGAGCATTGTTCTCATCTATTTTCCTCCTTTCTTATGAACAGAAAATATGCTCACCTATTTGTTTTATTTGAGGACGAGACCAAATCCACTTACTTGTTGCTGTTTTAGGGTTAAAATAATACAGTGCATTTTCTGATGGATCCCAGCCATTCATTGCATCGATAACTGCTTCTTTTGCACGCTGGTTTGGTTCTAGCCAAATTTGACCATCTGCTACTGCTGTAAATGCTAAAGGTTGGAAAATTATTCCTGATATTGTGTTCGGAAAATCTGGACTTTCTAATCTATTTAAAATAACAGCGGCTACGGCTACTTGGCCTTCATATGGTTCTCCCCTAGCCTCTCCGTAAACTGCATTGGCAATAAGCTGTAAATCACGTTCCGTATACTTTGGTGGAATTTGTGTATCTGTCCCATTATTATTACTACTACCAGTGCTTTCATTATTTGCTGTACCGCCACCGCCACCGCCAGCGTTTCCACCAGCATTACCAGTACTTTTCACCTGCTGATCAAGTGGAACACCACCATAATAGGTAAACTGATTGCCTGCTTTTAATTGCGCTTTCACCCATTTTTCATCGTAATCTGAATATCCTGCTAATGCTTTTTTCGTCTTTGTGCCTGCTATACCATCTACTGGTATTCCATATTTCTCTTGGAAATTTCGTAATGCCCAGTAAGTGTTGTAGCCAAATTTCCCGTCAATTTTACTTTTATAAAATCCTAAGTATTGTAGTCTAGCCTGTAATTCAATGACATCATCTCCATACGCACCGCGGGTAATTTGTTGATCGCTAAACGCTGTTGCGTTATTTTGTGGAATCGAGACTATACTAATCGCAAGAATGAAAGCAAAAAGTATACTTAATAAACGCACAATCATCACTCCTTTTTTTATAGCTTGAAACAAACAGCACTTTTTATACATTCATAAAATAGAAAAAACGTAGAAATCCTTTTAAGATTTCTACGCTTTTATATTTTTTTATGCATATGCAAATGTTGGATAAGATGATAATGCGCAAGCTTTACTTTACGTAAACCAAACCACCATAAAAATAGCATAAACGGTATCATTAAATATACCCAATGTCCTTTAAATGATAATATTGTATTGTATAAAATGTGTAATACGACTGGTGCGCAAATTGCCATCGCAATCATTTCTTTTGTCTTTGCATGCTTTGAAAACTTTGCACGACCATAATAATAGCCCATTACTACACCAAACAGAGCGTGACTTGATACGGGTAGTAATGCTCGCATAAATGCTGTATTCAAACCAAAAGAAAATAAATACAATACATTTTCAATCGTCGCAAATCCAAGAGATATACTTGCACCATACAATATACCATCATAAGGATCATCAAATTCTACATGATTGTAGATAGCTATTAACAGTACAAACCATTTAAAAAACTCTTCAATGACACTGGAAAAAAGGACATCTTGTAAATACAGATATTGAAAAACCCCTTCTTCTGTTAATACATACTGTAAAAACAAGATAGGGAATGTTAAAAAAGCACCATACAAAAACGTTTGAAGTAGTGTTTTTCGTGGCTCCGTTGCCATTTGATTGCGCAAATAGAAGTAACTAAAAAGCGCTAGACCTGGAGCAATGGCAGCTGATAAAAGGATGATCATGTTGCCGGCTCCTTTCAACAATAGACTGATATCATTATACCATGTAATGACAAAAAATTTTTTAAAAGGAGATTTATTTTTTATGAGAAAAACAATTTTATTAATTCATACTGGCGGAACAATTTCCATGGCAATGAGTGAAGAAGGGGCGGTTATGCCAAATAAGGAAAATCCACTAATAAAAGAAAGTAAAAAACTTGATACACTTGCATCTATTAAAGAAGTGGAGGCATTTAATTTACCTTCACCGCATATTACACCACAAGAAATGCTTAGTTTACGTAATTTAATTATGGAAAAAACTTCAACTGAGCAATTCGATGGTGTTGTCATTACACATGGCACGGATACTTTAGAAGAAACAGCTTATTTCTTAGAGTTAACAACCAATTTATCCATTCCTATTGTCTTGACGGGTGCAATGCGTTCCTCTAATGAGTTAGGTGCAGACGGCATCTACAATCTAGTTGAAGCAGTTCGCGTAGCTGTAGATGACGAAGCACGTGACAAAGGAGTGCTTGTTGTAATGAACGACGAGGTTCATCTTGCCGTTAACACTACGAAAACAAGCACTAGTTCAGTCAATACGTTTCAATCGCCACAATACGGCCCAATCGGACTTATTACAAAATCGCGTATTTTGTTTCATCATGCCCCAATTCGCCGCCAATATGTAGACATACAAGGCTTAGAGAAACGAGTAGCCATGCTGAAGGTCTATGCAGGGATGGAAGTAGATTTACTTGACGTAGTGCTTGCCTGTCAGTACGACGGTGTTGTACTTGAAGGCCTTGGACAAGGGAATGTTCCACCAACCGTTGTCAAAGGCATTGAAAGTCTGTTGGAACGTGGTATCCCTGTTGTTCTTGTCTCTCGATGCTTCAATGGCATTGCTGAAGGCGTATATGGTTATGTTGGTGGTGGTAAGATGCTAGAAGACTTAGGCGCAATTTTTGCGACAGGTATTAACGGGCAAAAGGCACGATTAAAATTACTTATCGGTTTAAACAAAGAAGGAAATCCATTGGACTTAAAGGAATTTTTCCAGTAAGTCCTATGAATTTCTCGTTAACGCCACTTAAACGGTGAATAGCCGATAAAGCATAATTTATCGCTTATACATTTACAGTTTGCTCATAATAAGTTAACAGCTCACGTAGGCGACCTAGCGCAAACTCAAAATCAGGTTGGATTATTGATAGCTGGATAAAATTTCGCTTACGTAAATATTCACTATCTCCATGGACATATAAGCCGTTCAATTTTAAATCAGTTGATAAATTAATGAGTTTCCTTGGACATTGAATGGTTAAAATCATTGGATACGCTGTAGTTGGTAAGCGATAGTCCATAAATGGTAGCTGCAGCAGCGCTTCAAAGTGCTGTTGTAGTTGACTATAGCGCGCTGGATAAGCTTGTAAAGCATCTACTACATTGCCAATCAGTACTGCTGGTAGCGTAGAAGGAATAGCACCTTGCTGATAATTAGCTAAATCCAAGTAAGCAGGAATAGTTGTGGATGGCTCCACAAGTTCTTGAGAAAAGACAAATGACAAGCCACTAAGTGCTCCTAACGCTTTACCACTCACCGCAGTTGCTAAGTAGCACTCAGCTAATGAAAACGGCATAGCTCCAAATGAGCTAATACAATCAACACAAAGCTTTACATTATAGTGCTTAACCAGTTGTAAAATTCCTTCTAAATCATTACATGTACCTGTTGAAGTTTCCCCATGCACCATTAGTAGCCATTGATAGGAACCTGCTTGCAATAAAGCCTCCAATGACCGCAAATTAAATGCGCTTCCCCACTCTTGCGTCACGACATCGAAATCTAAGGACCAGCGCTCAGCCTGCTTATGAAGACGTTCTCCAAATTCTCCATTCGTTAAAATAAGTCCATGCCCCATTTTTTGTGCCTTGAGCTGTCCGAGCATCACTTCATTCGCTAATGTCCCTGTTCCTACTAATGTTGCGATATACTTTGCATTTGATAATTCCAATAACTTGTTACGCATGTATCCATATAATGATTGAAAGGCTTGAGATCGGTGCGATATGTCCGAATACAAAATAGCCCCTTGCTGTTTAACTGGCCCTGGGTAAAATGTATAACTTTCCTGTGCCAGTTTTTGTTGTAAGGACTGTTCAAATTGTTGCCTTGTTAATACCATTGGTAAAAACATAGCTTCTGCTGTACCTACTGCTGGTGCAAATTGGGTAAAGCCCATTTGCTTATACAATTTTTCTTCACGCGTAGTTCCTGAAATTACAGCTGCTGAATAGCCTTTTTCATATGCAAAAGCATTTAATGCCTGTGTCAATCTTAATAATACACGGCCTGTACGATATTGCTTTTTTACTGCAAGCAAACGAATTTCACAAAGTTTTGTACAAATTTCCTTAGGTAAATACTGCTCCACTTCACCAATTTTTTCATCAATTGAAAACGGTCGTTGATCTCGAAAAGCTAACATGCCAATCAGCTCAGTTCCTTTATAAACAACTAAATACGTATTTTCTTGATGGAAACGATCTACTTTTCTTTTCATCGTATTTGGTTCATGCTGTGGAATTTCTTCAACAAAGGTTTCATAATTCAACTGCGCGATCGCATCAAATTCCTTTTCTGTCTGTGCGACTTTACACCAGTACATACAATCACTTCCCTCTTCTTAAAGACTCCTTAATATTCGATGTATGCTTAATCAACATACAAATAATCGCAACAAGCAACGGTATGTATAGCGATAAATGACCTGTTAGTCCAATCGCTCCAATGTAAAACACGAAGCCACCTAACATGCCAAGCGTAAGGCTTCTCGTTATACTAAACACTAGTGCAGTGCCAACAATCATCATGGTAAATAAAGTCGGTGATAAGGCAAGCCCAACACCGATAAATGTTGCCACACCTTTGCCACCATGAAATTTCAGCCACATAGGATACATATGTCCGATTATAACGAGACATCCACCTACAACAATTGCCGACTGTTCTAAATTCCAAAAATTACCTAACAACACAATAAGAACACCTTTTAGTGAATCACCCAAAAACGTCCACATAAATGCAGCCTTTCCTAGTACACTCCCTGCATTTCGCGCACCTAGGTTTTTACTACGCTCTTGTTGCAAATTGACACCATATACTTTTCCAACGAAAAAAGCCGTCAAAAAGTTTCCAATAAAATAGCTAATTATCCAATATAACCAAGTCATTTTCCCCCACCTTTTATAGACACACTATTCTAAAAGAAGCTGTATAAGCAGTCACGCCTATACAGCTTCTTTATTTATCTTCTTTCTGCAATTGTTTGTGCGATACAATCACCATGGAAACGTCCATTTTCAATAAAAATTTCATTGGCGTTATTGCCTGCTGCGATGACCCCAGCAATAAATAGGCCTGCTACATTTGTTTCCATTGTGTCAGGTTGACAAAATGGTCGGCCTGTTTCCTCGTCTATCGTCACACCCATCGCTCGGATAAACGAATGATCTGGATGGTAACCAGTCATAGCAAAAACAAAGTCATTTTTTAATACTTCTTCACGACCGTCAATATTTATTACCACTTCATGCTCCCGTATTTCAACTACATTTGTATTAAAGTGCATTGTAACTTCTCCGTTACGTACAACACCGTCAAATTCAGGTAAAACCCACGGCTTAACGCTTGGTGAATATTCACTGCCACGATATACAACTGTGACACGTGCTCCAGCCTTGTTTAATTCTAACGCTGCATCTACAGCTGAATTTTTCCCACCGATTACAAGGACATCCGTATCAAAAAATTCATGCCCTTCTTTAAAGTAATGGTGAACTTTTGGTAATCCTTCACCAGGAATATCCATATAGTTCGGATGATCATAGTAACCTGTCGCTACTACAACATATGGTGTTTCATATACATCCTTATCCGTCGTTACCTTAAAAATCTCTCCATTTTTCACAACACTTCCGACTTTTTCAAAACGGTTAACTTGAATTTTTTTCAAGCGTACTACCTCGCGATAATAAACAAGTGCTTGATTTCGCTTTGGCTTGCGCCCCTCAATAATGAATGGTACGTCACCAATGGCTAAACGTTCACTCGTACTAAAAAAAGTTTGATGTGTTGGATAGTTGTAAATGGCATTAACGATATTTCCTTTTTCGATGACAATCGGTCGTAAACCAATTTTTTGTAAAGATATTGCTGCCGCTAAACCACAAGGGCCTCCTCCAACAATAATTGCATCAACTTGTTGCATTGTTTGACACTCCTATCAAATAGACATCCGTGTATAAACCACAGATGCTTTGCTTTCATGCAGATTATATTCCTATTTTGGAACTCTACATTTTAAAAAATAACGCTCGTTTCCATTATACGCCTTCTGCGCATTATTGGTTGTTTATTTACCCGAAATGTCAATATCAATTATATGACATTCAGGTTTCGCGCCTAAACGGAATGGCAATAGTGTTGTGCCATAGCCGTTACTCACAAGTGTCATCACACCCTCGCGTTCCCGATAAGAACCAAGTGGATGAACACCATAAGGTCCTACTCTTATTTGACCACCATGCAAATGTCCACCAATCATTAAATCCGCTCTAAACTTCGCACGTACTCTAGCAAAGACACCAGGATTATGTGAAATAAAAACGACTAAATCATCCTCGCCAACTTTTTCAAAAGCAGCATCAAAACTATATTGCATCGTAGAAGTATCTTCAATAGCACTTATCCATAAGCGATTCTTATTAGGTAATAGAATTGCATCATTGGCGATAATTTTAACATTGTGTTGTTGTAAAATATCTCGAAACTGCTCCTCGCCTACTTCTCTATCATTATTCCCCCAAACAAAATAAGTAGGTCCTAGCGGTGTCAATAAATCTAGATTGTCATGAATACGTTGAATAGGTGTGCGGCTATCTGCAAAATCCCCACCGATTATTACCGCATCGAATGTGCCTGATAATCGTTCTATCATGGGACGATTAATTTTCCGTAAATGCGTATCTGAAATAAAAAATAAACGAATCGTTTCTTGTTCACCTTTGAGTGATAATTGATGATGCAACACATTATTTTCGTGCGCGACCTTCCACATATAGAGTAGGAAGGCGATAACTATTAAAAGAAATAGTCCAATATATATCATTCCCTCACTTCTCCTTATGACAACAAAAAGACGATTCATTATGCTGTAGAATCGCCTTTTTGCTAATCAGACGTTTGCCTCAACCATTCATTGGTGTTGACGTTTGTCCTTTATTTTATACTAGAAAAACATCATTGCCAAAGAATGACACCATTTTTCTTACGGTAGTTTAATGACTTGCCCAACAAATACAGTGTCATTAGGCATGCCGTTCGCCGCTCGGATTTTCGCTAACGTTGCTTCACTACCATCACCGTAGTAATTTAATGCAATACGATATAGATTTTCATTTGCTTTAACTGTATGTGTTTTTGCTTTTGCAGCATTTTGCTTTTCTTGTTCTGCTTTACGTGCTTGCTCAGCTTTTTTCGCTTCTTCAGCTTTCTTAGCTGCCTCAGCCTGTTGCTGTGCTACCTTAGCTTCTTCAGCTTTTTTTGCCTCTTCGGCTTTTTTCGCTTCTTCTGCCGCCTTTTGTTGTGCAGCTAACTTTTCAGCGTCTTTTTGAGCCTGTGCTTTAGCTTCGTCGTTTGCTTTATCATCTTTGTCTTTATCAGCTGATGTGGATGCTTCCGCTTTACTACCAGTCTTATCAATTTCTACAACAGAATCCATCGTATCTTTTTCGGCTTCTTCAATCGTTTTACCAGGATCATAGAATTGCACGAAATAAATTAATATAGTTAATGGAATTAAAATAAATGTAACAAAAAGTATCGTCATTAACGGTGATTTACGTTTTGTATTTTTCGGCTTTTTGTTATTGCTTCCATTTTTATTCATTCTTGAAACTCTCGATAGATTTTGCTGTTCTTGTTGTTCTTCTTCAAATGACTGACGATGTTCTTCGATTTTATCACGATAGTCTTCTTTACTCATTCGACTTTCCTCCAACCTTGCTACGCATTCTTCTATCATTCTATTATGACGAATTTTGCGAAAAAAGTAAATGACCGTCAATTACAGTCTACTCGCTTAATAAAAGCTGTTTTAATCGACTTTCCCATGCAACCATTTCTACTTTTTTCGGTTCCATAACGCGTGCTATATTGATTTCATCATAATGGATTCCACAATTTTCACAACAGATTTCAGGTTTTTTCTGCAATTTTTGCCCAAAATACCCGACAAGCTGCTCACGAATACAGTCTTTTGTCTGAGTAATTTTTAACATTTCATCAACTGCCTGATATTTTTCAAGTGCAAAATAATTAAGTCGCGCTTTCACTTCCTGAACAGATTCCTGATGGTACCAATAATCAAGCACACGAAAAGCAGTTTCACTCAACTCACCATTTTTCAACATTTGTGCTGGCTCGATATGTTGCATCACAAGTTCTTGATAACGATCCACATGACTTGCTGACGGTAAATCGCCTGTTACAACAAATTTCGCAAGCTCCTCGTCACCTTCACTATAAAGTAAAATTGCTAAAGCTGGATTTCCATCACGTCCTGCGCGTCCAATTTCTTGCATATAATTAGCGACATTCGCTGGCATGGATTCATGTATTACTTGTCGAATATCCGCCTTATTAATACCCATACCAAATGCATTGGTCGCTACAATCCAATCTAACTCCCCATCAATAAATTGCTGTTGAATAAATTGACGATCCTCCGCACTATACCCCGCATGATAAGCGGCAGCCCGAATACCTGCTTGTATAAATGTTTCACAATATTGCTCTGCTCGCTTACGTGATGACATATATAAAATCCCTGGACCAGCTGTTTTTTTGACATGGTCTAAAATCCATCTTGCTTTATCCGCCCTATCCTCAAATCCAACACGTCCAAGATGAATATTAGGACGATCCACATTATACATAAATTCAAATGGGGCGTTTAGCGCAAGTGTAGTACGAATATCCTTAATTACTTTTTGCGTTGCAGTCGCAGACAAAGCTAACACTGGCGGGCGATTGCTTTGCGAAAACCATTCTCCAATACGCAAATAATCTGGACGAAAATCGAAACCCCATTGCGAAATACAATGCGCTTCATCCACTACAATAAGACTTAATGACATGTTTGCTAACTTTTCCTGCACCTGTTGTTGTAAAAGCATTTCTGGAGACGTAAAAATAAAGCGATATTGTTCTAAAAAATGCAGGGCATATCGTTTTTCATCTGCTGCTAAAAATGAATTTAATGCGACTACTCTTTTTTCACCAAATCGTTTAAGCTGCTCTACCTGGTCCTGCATTAAAGACAATAAAGGAGACACAATTAATACAGGCTTTTGCAATAGATATGCTGGCAATTGATAGCACAGCGATTTACCCATGCCAGTTGGTAATAACGCAATAACATCTTTTCCATCTAAAATTGCTTCGATTACTTCCTTTTGACCTGGTCTGAATGTCGTATAGCCAAAATGCTTTGCTAATGTTTGCTCTAGTTCCATTTATACTTCCCCTTTCGCGAGGACAAGTCTCAGCTGGAAATAACTCATATCTTTTACTACATCATGCAATGCTTTTAATTTTTTTGTTTGGTATTTCTTAGAAGCCTGCCAAACTTTTTCCGCCTCTTCATATGAGACGAATGGGCCAATCGAAAAGTTCGGTTCATTCATCGCTAATTCAACTAAATGGTCCTCAATCGTACTTTGTTTCAATTTCCTTATTTGCACTATTTGTTCAATTGAATAACCTTGTTCATATAAATAGGCGGTTTGTTGTGCAGAATCAGTCAGTAATGCCTTCACTCGAAGGTCTGCAGCCATTTGACCAAGTAACGGGTAGTTATTTGTTGCATGCACTTCATTCATTAATGTATGTAGTAATTCAATAAATGCTAATTGACTATCTAGCACAGTTTCCTTACGTTCACTAGAAAGCTGCTGCCATGTCCAACCAGGTAGACTATGGCCACTCAATCGATAAAGAACAAGTTGTTTATTGCTATCTGATACAGGTAAAACAGCAAAAATACGAAGACATTCTTCATGTAAGTGTTGCTGTAATTGTCCTAATTGATACTGATTGTCCTGTAGAAAAGTACGTACCCATGATTGAACTTGTACATCCTTACTAATAGGAGAAAATGAGCGAATCCCCTCTTTTTGATAAGATAGACTTTGGACGATTAAAGATAGACGAGCAAAAAACACATGCTCATTTCCTCGATAATGCCAGCCGTCAAATAAAAAAGTAGATGTTTGCTCCGCTCGTTGTAAACCTAGCTTTTTCATGGAATAATGACCAGATTCCTGCATACTTAACCAACTATATTGCAAAAAGGTTGCTACAGCCTCGTCAAATGTCGCACGGGGTAGTTTTGGGAGTAAGCCAAAATAGTTATGGAGCTGAAACAGTCCAACATCTTGAATTGTCTGGCCTGAGCGCTTTCCTCTTAGGATATGATAAGCTGCAGAAACGGTTCGCTCATTATTAAGTTTTTGAAAGATTTGCAATAAAATTTGATAAAACATTGAAGCAAATTCCTCCAATTTAATAGTATTAGGTTGAAATGTAAGTTAAACATCTTTAAAATGAGTATGAAGCTTTGTAGGACCATCGTAAAAGGAGAGAAAGAAATGGCTAAATACACAATTGTTGATAAAGATACATGCATCGCTTGTGGCGCATGCGGAGCCGCAGCACCCGATATTTATGATTATGATGATGAAGGAATTGCCTTCGTTATTTTAGATGATAACATGGGAACTGCCGAAGTTCCAGAAGATCTACTAGAAGACATGCAAGACGCTTTTGAAGGTTGCCCAACAGATTCTATTAAAGTGGCTGAAGAACCTTTTGATGGCGACTCTTTAAAATTCGAATAGTAAAATCCTTACTAAAAAAGGCATCCTACTTAGGGTGCCTTTTTGTATCGTTTTGTTTTCTATACGGTTCATCATTATTTATCAAAGGCAAATAAAGGCAAATACAAATGAAGTTTTATGCTCTTTTCATCTTGTTATTGCAACCATAATTTATGTATGCTAAGATTTTAGTAGTTGGTACTAATAACAGATATTATTTCGTAAAGGGGTTCTTATAAATGATGGACAATTTATTACAATTAAAAGATAAAAACATTGTCGTTATGGGTGTTGCAAACGACCGCAGTATTGCTTGGGGGATTGCAAAACGTTTATTCGACGTAGGCGCTAATGTTATTTTTACATATCGCCAAGAGCGTTCATTAAAAAAATTACAAAAACAACTTGAAAACTACGGGCAAGCAGATGCATTTGTCGTACAATGTGATGTTAACAGCGATGACAGTACAAAAGCTGCCTTCGATACAATCGGTGCAAAAGTTGGCGTTATCCATGGTATTGTTCACTCTGTCGCATTTGCCAATGCGGAAGACTTACACAATCGCTTTTTAGAAACAACACGTGATGGCTATGCATTCGCGCAAGATACAAGTGCGTATTCACTTATTTCAACTGCAAAAGCAGCACACCCATACATGACAGAAGGTGGCTCTATTGTAACGATGAGTTACTTAGGTGCTGAGCGTGTACTTGATGGCTATAACGTAATGGGTGTTGCCAAAGCTGCATTAGAAGCGTCAATGCGCTATTTAGCTGCTGATATTGGTCAGGACAATATCCGTGTAAATGCTATTTCTGCAGGTGCTATACGTACACTAGCTGCAAAAGGTGTTCCTTCTTTCAATACGATTTTACACAAAATCGAAGAAACTGCGCCGTTAAAACGCAATGTTCAACAAGATGAAGTAGCTGATATGACAATTGTAATGCTATCTCACCTATCACGTGGGGTAACAGGCGAAACAATTTACATTGATGCTGGCTACAATATTATGGGTTAATAAAAGACAAAAGTGTTGGATTGACGACAATCAATCTAACACTTTTTTTGCGTACCATGGATGTCCGCTACGACGCGTGCTTTCCGCGGGCACATCGTAAGCCACAACCGTCGCTGTCGCGCCGCCTGTTGCGGCTTACGTTTTGTGCTGTTCCCGCAGGAGTCACTCGTCTG
>NZ_JBIWDA010000001.1:2004811-2012042 GCF_044761745.1 Lysinibacillus sp. NPDC097279
CGCGGGCACATCGTAAGCCACAACCGTCGCTGTCGCGCCGCCTGTTGCGGCTTACGTTTTGTGCTGTTCCCGCAGGAGTCACTCGTCTGCGCTACCATCAACTAGTATTTTAAAAATAGAAATTATATGCCGATTTTCCGCATTTCCTCTAGAATCTTTTCCATTTTGTCTTCAATATTTGTGTCAGTAAGTCGGTTAAAGTGTACTTCATCGACTATTTTTCCGTCACACATAAACAGTATTCGATCTGTCCTTGCTGCAATCTTTGGATCATGTGTTACAAGCAGCACTGCTGTCCCTTCTGCATTAATTTCAGTAATGATGTCCATTATTTCCTGTGCTGATTTTGAATTAAGCGCACCTGTCGGCTCATCACCGAAAATAATTTTAGGATTGCTTATCAGTGCACGGCAAATACCTGCACGTTGAAGCTGTCCTCCCGAAATTTGTGTGATATCACGTTTTTCGAGCTCATCAATTCCAACCTTTTTCATAAGTGCTCTAGCTTTTTTTGTTATCTTGTCTATGCTTTTTCTATTATCTCGCAATGAAGGAAGAAGAATGTTATCCAAAATATTTAAGTTTTTAAGCAAAGTCGGCTGCTGAAAAACAAACCCCATTTTTGTTCTTCGTATATCGGCAAGTTTCTGTTCACTCAGTAGTGACAAATCCATTCCATCAAACGACACCTTTCCAGTGTCAATGCTATCCATACCACTTAATGCAAACATAAGGGTAGATTTTCCTGAGCCTGATGGACCCATAATAGCAACAAATTCTCCCTCATTTATCGCAACGGATACCCCATTCAGAACATGATGCTTTTTCGCCCCTTCACCGAATGCTTTTACAATATTGTCTCCGAGAATTATTTTCTTCATAAACTACTCCTTTATATTTTCGGATATTTTAATTTTCCCAGCACTCAAAGTACTAATAATTGTTGCAATCAGAACCGAGCATGTCATCAGTAGCGGACAAAATAGGTATGCCGCTAAAGGATTGACCGAAAATGTAAACGACGAAGCACCAAAAGAAGAGATCATTGCACCTGCTAGTAAACTTCCGACCGTATTAGCAAGCAGTGTACCAACAACCATTCCAATCAATAAAATGAATAATGAGCGGGCAATATACTGTGTCGTAATATCTGAATTTGTAAACCCTACCGCTTTCATTACAGCGATAGCGTATCGATCTTTTACTACAAGCATTTTCATAAACAATAACGTAATTAGTACAGTGATAAAGAGTGCAACGGCAATGGTTGCGCGTGAAGCCTTTCCTACTGCATCAATTGTTGAACCGAAAGTTTGTAAGACGTAATTATTGATATCTGATACTTTTGCATAGGTAAAGTGATTCGTATACTCTATCATTTTATTTTCGAGCATAGCTTTATCGGAAAATTCTACACTAATAACACTCCACATCATATTTGTAGAATGGTCATTAAAAGTGGCCTTCGCAGTTTTTCCACCGTTTGTAATATCAGAATAGACACCACTAACCGTAAATTTCCGTTCTTTTCCTGCAATGACGAGTGTCATAATATCACCTACTTTTTTACCTAACTCATCGGCATTTAACACAGAAAGTGCAATTTCATGTTGTAAAGCAGGAGCACTGCCAGTTGAATATTTTATTGGGAAAATTGAGTGGTTACCAAGTTCAATTTTTATATTTCGCTCTGCTCCATCTTCCATTTTTACTTTAAATGTTTTGGTCGACAGAACTGTATGTTTTGTTATAGTTCTATCGTTGTTTATGGCATATAAAATTTGTTCCGTTTTTTGAGATATATTATCAGTTTGCTGAATGTCAATACGCATATCGTAGTTTCCAATACCCATATATTTGATGAAGTTGTTTGAGGAAATCGTGTTGTAAAGGTTAAGTGGAACAATCATAATAAAAGACGAAATAACAAGCACTGTTAGCATTGTGGCATAAAGTCTTTTTCTTGACAGTACATCTTTAATACCAAGAAATATATTTATGTTAATTAGGCGGTTGCTATTCAAGCTAAATCTCTTTGTTCCCATGTTTTGTTCTTGCGAAGTACCATAGTGTAGTGCCTCAACAGCAGAAATCTTTCGAAAGCGTTTCAACACTCCGTTTACATAAGCAATAATGGCACAAAAGACAAGGACTACTCCAATTATTCCAAAAAGTGAAGCAAGAGAAGAATTGTCGCTTTCCCCCATATAAAGCCTAATATTTTCAAGAAGTATGTTTTTGAACAAAAATGAACATACAAAACCGATTACACTACCTGCCAATGCAATGGCTGCGTATTTTGCTAAATATATCTTCTTTATATTAGAAACTGGTAATCCAATGGCCTTCATTACACCTATTTCGCGGTAATCTAATTCGATTTTCGCGAGGAGTGTAAAACGAATGCACATAAAGGCAATGGCAACGACTAGTACACTAACAAGGAGGATAATGCCGATCATCAATCCATCAGTAAGCGCATTAATCATTTTAAACAGTGGATAAGTAATTGTCGGGCCATTTGCTTCAAGTCCAGCGGTTGCATAGGCAGTTTCAAATGCTCCGAGCGACGATAAATCTTTTAATCTAAACTCGATTAAATATTCCATACGGCCAAAGCCTTTTATGTCCTCGTAATCATTTTTACTAATAAGAAATCGCTTTGAAGAGGAGAGCATCGAATTCATCTGTGAATCTCTTAAAAATCCCGCAACAATAAATTGTTTCCCACTTATCGCTGCCTTATCACCGATCTTTACGTTGTTTTCTTTCATATAACGTATCGGTACATAAAGTTCACCGTCTAACGCATCGATTATATTGCCATCAAGATCCAGAAGATAATCGAATTTCTTACTTTGAATTGTAAAACCATTATCCTGCACATTATTTGCAAACGAACGATCACCTAAAATAATTTGCGAGCCGTCAATATTGAGAAACTCAAGCACTTGATAATCTTGAACGTTATTATTCTGTTTTGCAAAGTCTTCAAGTCGAACTGTATCAATATTACCTACATGCATTTGCATAAAATGAGGGGTTTTCGCCTGCTTCATCAGTGTATCTAATGCCCCCGAAAGATTAACAACAAGTATTGCTGATAATGCAACAAGCATAGCCGCGACCGCAACAAATATCATTGTTGTTAGCGAAATCAGTTTGCTATTTGAAATGTCATTACGGATTATTCTGTAATACATATGTCACCTCTGTTCAAGCTTTTTAACAGATTGAAAAACATAATTCACCAGCTAGCCTTCCTGTCTATGAAAAGGGAATGCCCTCATGAATAGCGAATTAATCTGAAGTCTTCTCTCCACCGCTATCTCCTTTTACATTATCGAACATCCTCATCATGTGCATTAGACTTCCACTTTCAACACCTAACAGTCGTTCGACATTAAATATTAATGCTTGTATACGACTGGCAAACTCTGCATTCGTTAAATTGACCATTGCATCATCAAAAACAGTATTGGTATATGCGACAATCATTTCCATACATTCATAAGGATATGGCGTATTAAATAGTCCTTGTTCAATACCTTCCTGAATAATTCCCGTTAATACTGGCGGAACCTCATTAACTATCACTTTTTGTATTTTTTGATGCATAAGCGCATTTTGCGGTTTATGCATATGCTCTATTACTTCTTTACCGTTACCATCACTTATGTTTAATGCCATGACAACGCCGATAATACGCTCATAGACGGAAATATTCTTGTTTGCAGCAATTTCCTTTGCAGAATATAAAATTTGCACCGTATAGCGTTCAATCAACGCATCCATAATATCCTCTTTCGATTTAAAGTGATAATATAGCGTCCCCCGTGCAATACCTACTTTTTCTAAAATTTCATTAGTACTTGTGCCATCAAAACCTTTTTGACCGAAAAGCTCATCAGCTACATCCAGTATTTCGTTTCGACGCTCTTCCGCTTCTTTTCTCATTGCCTCCCCCTTACTGACCGACTGTCTGTCTATACCATTTTATGGTACTATATACTATATTGTCAATGTTATTCACCAAATCTGTTAAATTTTATGTTATATAACAAAAAAAACCGCAACTCTATGAATAGCTTGAGATGCGGTCATTGTTTCTATTATCGATCATGTGAAAAATAACAAAATTTCTATTAACATAGTATTTTACTCTACTAGTTGGTAATTAATCGTTGTTTGGCAATGATGCTCTTTAACACAAATGTGAGCACACATGCAATGACTAAAAATACCGTAATCATCGCAATTACGCCTACCCAACCAAAATGCATCCAAAACACGCCCCCTGCGGTGCCACCCACACTCGAGCCAAAATAATAAAAAAATAAATACAGCGATGATGCTTGTGCCTTATCATGAGTGGCACGCCTGCTTACCCAGCCACTTGCTATTGAATGGGCTGCAAAAAAACCAAAGGTAAAAACTGTAATACCTACTATTTTTAATAACAGTAGACTTTGTAATGTAATAATTGCACCTGCCAGCATAATAGCAATCGCTAACAACAACATTTTTTGACGTCCAAAACGATCGGCTAAACTGCCAAACCATGCTGAGCTAAATGTCCCGACCAAATAAATAACAAATATCCATCCGACAATGGTGGCACTTAAATTATAAGGTGGTGCCATTAATTTAAAGCCAATATAATTGTAAAGTGTCACAAAGCTACCCATTAACACAAAGCTAATGCCAAATAAGCAAAGCATCGATGGATCTTTTAAGTGCTGAATAAGAGACTTTGTTAACGCCTTTATTTGTAATGGACGTGCCGTAAAATGCTTAGAATTCGGTAGCATCCATATAAATAACACGCTAATCATCAAACTAATTATTCCAAGTACAATCATACCAACTTGCCAGTTATACAAGTCTGTTAAGGTACCTATAATAACACGACCACTTAGCCCCCCTACAGAATTGCCGCTTATGTAAAGCCCCATCGCAACGCCTAAACTTGACGGTGCAATTTCCTCACCTAAATAAGCCATCGCAATAGCCGGTAGTCCAGCAAACACAACACCTTGAATAACACGTAATACTAGTATAGTTTCAAAGTTCGGTGAAAATGCTAGGGCTAGTGTTAAAGCCGATGCAGAAAATATTGATATTGTCATTAATGACTTTCTTCCCCAAGCTTCAGATAACGAACCGACAATTATCATACTAATTGATAAAGCCAATGTCGTTACAGATAATGACAAACTTGCTATTGCAGGTGAGACATTAAACTCCTCGGCAAACGTCGGTAGTAGCGGTTGCGATACATATAAGTTCGCGAACGTAATAAACCCAGCTAAAAATAAAGCCCAATTTGCTTTGTTAAATGCTTTTGTTCCCTTCTCTATATAGTCCATCTCTATCTCCTTCCGACGACTTGTCCCTTCTATCTATTATTCTAATACAACATTCTCTAAAAAACACTGGAAGGTTGTCAAAATTTAGACAAACTATATGACCTTTTCTTTTCGTTTCCATTATTTTTATTTGACAATATTATTAAAAGCATAAACTAGCATGACTATTGCTTAACAGGGAATCAAAAAATATCTCTTTTCTGTTAAATGAATGTTTTTACTATTTTGAATTAGCCATTATTGTGCTACAGTGAAGGAATAATCTAGAAATCACTGTTTTTATAAAGACTTGGAGGTATTTCATGAAAATGATTGAAGCTTTAGCTCTATCAGCACACTACATTCACCTTGCATTAAAAGAAGAAGCGATAGTAGCTGTCATAGAGAAGGAAAGTGAAACAGTTGTAAAATATTTAGCAGGCAAACGTGCCGACACTGGTTATGTGGATGGTCAAAAAGTAAATGCAAATGATCAAAATGTATACATCGCCTTTGCTGGAAAAAATGCAGACGTGATCATTCCCGAGGACGTATACGGCGTTGCCATCAATGCTTTTGCCTTTCCGATTCGAGAAAACGGTAAAGTAGTTGGGGCACTAGCATTTGGATTACCGATAGATAATGAGCTCAAACTGGAACATTATATGAATACAATGGATAATATTGTGAATAGTCTTCAAGATAAAGTACATACAATTGCTTCTCATTCAGAGGAGCTAGCAGCAACGAGTGAGGAAATTAACAAACAGGCACAACACGCCCTGGAGGATTCAGAAAAAACAAATGATGTGACAGATTTAATAAAAAGTATTTCTCGCCAAACGAATTTACTTGGCTTAAATGCATCGATAGAAGCGGCTCGCGCAGGTCAGCATGGAGCTGGTTTTAATATCGTCGCACAGGAAGTTAGAAAACTTTCATTTGAAACGTCTTCTGCTACAGAAAATATCGAAGCTTCTCTTCGCAATATTAATAGAAATCTTGATAATCTAAAGCAAAATATGGGACAAATCAATGATGCAACAAATGAACAGGCCCAACTTGTACAAGATTTTAGTGAAATTATTGAAGAACTAACAACGCTAAGTCAAGAAATGAAGAGCTTTATGCATAATGCTTTAAAATAAATGGTAGAATTGAGGCGGCAATATTATGGAAATAAATATCAATCATGAATTAACGTTACGAACAATCGCTATTGATGATGCAGAGGCTGTTTTTGCACTAACAAATAATTCAAGGGAAAATTTACGTGAATGGTTGCCATGGTTAGATTTCACCAAAGAGCTTTCAGATACAAAAGGTTATATAGAAGGCTGTATTACTGGCTACGAAGCTAAAACCAGCCTAACTCTTGTTATTATTTTCCGCAATAAAATTGTAGGCATTGCAGGATTTAATACTATTAATAATACAAATAAAATTGCAGTAATTGGCTATTGGCTCGATAAAGATGCGCAAGGCCACGGCATTATGACAACAACGGTACAAGCTTTAGTACAATACGCATTTGACGAATTACAACTGAACAAAGTGGAAATCCGTGTAGCTGTAGGTAACACAAAAAGCCGCGCAATCCCTGAACGACTTCATTTCACTACTGAAGGAACAATACGCGCTGCAGAGTGGCTATATGATCACTACGTCGACCACGTCCTTTATGGCATGCTTGCGAGCGAGTGGAAATAAACAGCTGAGAGGAACTCGCTTTGTGCTCATATTGCGTCACAAATAGCTCCACTTAGCAACAAAAAGCTACCTAATACATTGGGACTGACCCCAACAGTATAGACAAATAAAAAAAGCATCTTCAATTGAAATTCGGGTATAGATACTTAAATTTCAATTTGGAGGTGTTTTTT
>NZ_JBIWDA010000002.1:0-95623 GCF_044761745.1 Lysinibacillus sp. NPDC097279
CAAAGAAAACTAAACAACCAGTCGCCGGTTCAATACCGACAACTGGTTGGATAATGCTTTTTTGATTATTGTCTTTTATATGGGGGTCAGTCCCAGGGGCTTGAATATCTTTTTTTCTTTCTTTTAAAATGGCTTAGTAAAGGATTAACCAATTTATGGTCTTTTAATAGGTATGTTTGTTATATTGTAAATAATATTAATTTTTATTAAACAAAAGGTATTTTTTAATACAAGTAGGAATTAATTTAATATTATATAAAGGAAAAGGAGGGATTTAATGAAACAGAGGCAAGCAGGAGAAACACAGCATCGCAGTCAGCTAGCACTCTATTTATCATTGCCAATTCTATCATGGGCATTTTACGATTTTGCTAATACGATATTTTCTTCCAATATTAATACAGTTTTTTTCCCTTTTTATATGGACGAAGTTTTAGGTACGAATGAAGTCATGCAGCAAGTAGCAAGTACATTTATTTCATATGCCAATGCATTAGCAAGCTTTTTTCTAGTAGTTTTTTCACCGCTTTTTGGAGTATGGATAGATCAAACAGGCTATAAAAAGCGATTCATTGTATGGTTCGCATCAATCTCTATTTTATTTACCTTTATGATGGGTGTTTTCGCTAATTTAGAGACAACAACAAATTACTCAGGTGTACCGCTCAGTTTATTTTTAGTCGTTGCAAGCTTTGTCATTGCGAAATTTTTCTTTAATTCGAGTCTCGTATTTTATGATTCGATGATGGGGGATCTTGGAACAAAAGAAGAAATGCCCTTAATATCAGGTTATGGTGTCGCAATTGGTTACTTAGGAACTATTTTTGGACTTCTTGTTTATTTATATGTAGGAAATAGTGATTTCCACCGTGCGTTTATTCCAACAGCAATTTTATATTTGTTATTTTCATTACCATTATTCTTTATTAATAAAGATACGCCGATACCGAAGGAACAGCGTAAAACGGCTAAGTTTTTTGAAGGATACAAAGAAATTATTCGTACATTTAAGGATATGAAGCAACATAAAGCGATTTTTACTTTTATGATTGCTTATTTCTTTTTAAATGATGCAATTGCGACAACAATAGCGATGATGGCTGTTTATGCAACGACTATTGTAGGGTTTTCTTCAGGTCAATTTATTATCCTATATTTAGTTTCCACTGTATCGACAATTATTGGCTCACTTGCATTCGGTTATATTACGAAAGCAATTGGCGCTAAGCGAGCTATTACCATTGTAGCCGTATTAATGATTATTGCATTAACCTTTGCTGTTTTTGCGACAGAACAGTGGATGTTTTGGATTGCTGGCAGTATGTTTGGTATTTCATTAGGCTCAATGTGGGTTACATCAAGAACCTATATTATTGAGCTATCACCAGATGAAAAGCGAGGACAGTTTTTCGGCCTATTTGCTTTTTCTGGTAAAGTCTCATCGATAATCGGACCAGCTGTATATGGAACGGTTACATTATGGATGAAAGATTACGGTACATTAGCAAGCCGCGTTGCATTATCAACATTAATTTTAATGACGGTTATTGGTCTATTGGTTCATCTAAAAGTTAATGATAAAAATGGAAATACCAGATAGGAGAATTGTATCGCCTATGATACAATTGAATTATTATTTGATGTTGATATAGAAAGGAGCGGGGTTGCTTTGGAACATAAAGGCATATTATTAGAAAGTGGCACAAATGAGCTAGAAATCGTTGAATTTGAAGTAGCTAACAATAAATTCGGTATTAATGTTATTAAAGTAAAAGAGATTATTCAACCGATTCCAGTAACGTTTATTCCACACGCGCACCCGCATGTAGAGGGAATTATTCAATTAAGAGGCGAAGTACTACCAGTAGTAGATATGCTACGAGTATTAGGGATACAAAGCGCAGAACGTAATCCACAACAAAAATATATTGTTGCTGAGTTTAATAAACAACGAGTTGTTTTCCATGTAGATAACGTAACACAAATTCACCGTATTTCTTGGAATCAAATTGAAAAACCTTCAGATATGTATCAGGGGGGGACTTCACAAGTCATTGGTGTCATTAAGCAAAACGAACAAATGATTTTATTGCTAGATTTCGAGAAAATTATGGTTGATATTAATCCTGATTCGGGTATAAGTGTAGAGTCAGTCAAAAAACTTGGTAAACGTGAACGCTCTGAAAAACGCATTTTAATTGCTGAGGATTCACCATTATTACGTAAGTTATTATTCGATACGATGAAGGAAGCCGGTTACGAGAATGTAGAGTTCTTTGAAAATGGCCGTGATGCTTATGAATACTTAGAAACATTGGCGAAAAGTGGCAGTAATGTAACTGAGCACATTCAATTAGTAGTAACAGATATTGAAATGCCACAAATGGATGGTCACCATCTTACACGCAAAATTAAAGAGCATCCCGATTTACAAAAGCTACCGGTCATTATTTTCTCTAGTTTAATTACAGATGATCTTCGCCATAAAGGTGATCAAGTAGGGGCAGAGGACCAAATTAGTAAACCCGAAATTGCAGAGCTTATTTTACGCGTCGATCAACTTATTTTATAAAGCTAGTGAAAAGGAACTTCACAATTATAATAATTGGTATCCTGAAATATTAATAAAAAATGAAAGTCGGATACCTTTTAGGTTCCGACTTTTTTTGTATAAATGAAGGGGCTACTAACACAAAATAATGAGACTACCGATTGTTCTATAAAGGAAGTGATTATTTGGATGAATTGAAAACGGCTATTATTGATATTGGCTCGAATACGATTCGTTTAGTACTGTATCAGTATGATAATGAAGAAGGGCTTAGAGAGCTAGGGAATATTAAAACGGTTGCACGTTTACGTACATATTTGCAACCAACTGGTGACATGTCGGAAGAAGGTATACAAGTATTAACAGAAACATTATTAACATTTAAAGCAATGCTTGATGATTTTGAAATTGTGGATGTGAAAGCTGCTGCGACCGCTGCAATTCGTCAAGCAACGAATCGACAACAAATAATAGCGTTAATGAAAGAGAGAACTGGTATACAAATAGAGCTGTTGTCTGAGGAGGAAGAGGCGTATTTCGGTTATGTTGCTGTAGCACATTCCATTGGCACACTTTCTGCTGTGACCATTGATATTGGTGGAGGAAGTACGGAAATAACATTGTTTAAAAATAAAGAACTGATTGAATCTTTCAGCTTTCCTTTTGGAACGGTGTCGTTAAAGCAACGTTTCGTTAAAGGTGACATTATGAATAGTAGTGAAAAGAAAGAACTAATTGCATTTGTGAAAGAGCAATTTAAAACACTTCCTTGGATTCAGCAAGTCGGCTTACCGATTATTGCGATTGGGGGAAGTGCCAGAAATATTGCGCAAGTTCATCAGCAGCGACATCAATATCCCATTGCCAGTGTGCATGGTTACGAAATATCTAAAGGTGATTTAGATCAGCTTAGTTTGTTTTTAGGAAGTTTAAGCTTTCAAGAACTAAAACACTTAGATGGATTATCGACAGACCGCGCAGATATTATTGTACCTGCCTTAGAGGTGTTCCGCGTACTTATGGACATTGTTGGTAGTGAAGTGTTCCAACTAACGAAAAAAGGTTTACGAGAAGGGCTTATTATCCATCGTATTTTGCAAAAGGATGCCAATGCTTTTGATAAATATAATGTGTTTGAGGGAAACGCTAGGAGGTTAGCTAGGCAATATGGTCGCTCTGAGGAAGAAGTTGATTATTTAATGCACCTAGCAGACCAATTATATCGTGAATGTTGTCATTTAAAATTTTTACAATTTGACGAGTCAGATTGGCAATTGTTGAGGAAGGCAGCAAAGATATTTAATATCGGGGAATATATCGAGTTAAGCTCTGCGAGTCAACATACCTTTTATTTAGTTGCCAATCAATCTATTGATGGCTTAAACCATAAAGAGCGACTAAAACTTGCACTTTTAGCATCATATAAAAATAAAGATTATTTTCAACGATTTGCTGCACCTTTTATAGAATGGATGAGTCGTGAAGAATATCGTAAAATGCGTGATTTCGGTTCATTGTTAAAATTTGTCTATGCGTTAAATGTATCAAAGAGAAATATCGTGCATGCGATTGAACTGCAACCTAAGGACAATTTTGTTCAGTTAAACATCTATGTTAAAAAAAATGCGGCTGCCGAAAAATATCAAGCCAATCGTCATAAAAAACATTTAGAACGTGCTCTAAAAACACCAATTAAAGTAAATTTCATTGAAGAAGGGTGGAACCAAGATGACAACGGAAGTAACGAACAACCGCTTACATGAAGATGAATTTTCAGAAGCACATAGCCGTTTACTCGAAGAAATTGCAAAGCCTCAATATTATAATAATCGTGAATTAAGCTGGCTGGCATTTAATGAGCGTGTTTTAGAAGAAGCAGAGGATGTCAATAATCCTCTGCTGGAACGTCTGAAGTTTTTAGCGATATTTAGCTCCAATTTAGATGAGTTTTTTATGGTGCGCGTAGCAGGACTACAGGACCAAGTGCGTGCAGGCTTTCATAAACCTGAAAATAAATCAGGCTTAACACCGAAAGAACAATTAGCGAAAATTGCTGAGCGTACACAAGCTTTAGTACGTCGCCAAACAGAAGTATACAGACATTTAATATATGATTTATTGCCACAGCATAATGTACATATTGCGGACATGAAGGATTTAAATAGTAAGCAAAAAGCATTTATTAATGAAATGTTTGCTGAGACAATTTTCCCTGTACTCACACCTGTTGCAGTAGACGCTTATCGACCATTTCCAACATTGCTTGGAAAAACTTTAAATTTACTTGTACTATTGGAACAAGATGAAACAGATTTTGAAAGCCGTGAAAAAGTGGCAATAGTGCAAGTACCATCTGTATTGGATCGCTATATTAAAGTACCTTGTGCTGAGGGCGAAACGGTTATTGTGCTTCTTGAGGATGTTATTGTTGCCCATATTGAAAAGCTTTTTTATGGGTACAGTGTTAAATCTGCACAGGCGTTCCGTTTAACACGTAATGCGGATTTAACGATTCATGAAGAAGGCGCCCGCGATTTACTCGTGGAAATTGAAAAAGAATTAAAGAAACGCAAATGGGGAGTCGGCAGTCGTCTTGAAGTACGCGTCGGAGAAATGAATGAAGAAGTCCTTGCTTATTTATTAGAAGAATTTGAAATCGAAGAGAACGATGTTTTTCATATTGATGGTCCATTGGATTTAACATTTATGTTTTCGTTTGTGAAAGGTATTTCTGTAGGACGAGAACATTTAGAGTACGAAAGCTTTATCCCGCAGCCACCTTTAGATTTACAATCAGATGAAAATATTTTCGAGAAAGCATTACAACAGGACATTTTTTTCCACCATCCATATGAGTCATTTGCACCAATTGTGGACTTTATTTCAGAGGCCGCTGTCAATCCCAATGTATTAGCAATAAAGCAAACATTGTATCGCGTTAGTGGCAATTCCCCAATCATACAAGCATTAAAACTCGCGGCTGAAAATGGTAAGCAAGTGACCGTTTTAGTAGAGCTAAAAGCCCGCTTTGATGAAGAAAATAATGTACATTGGGCGAAGCAACTGGAACAAGCAGGTTGTCTTGTTATATACGGTATGAATAATTTAAAAACACACTCTAAAATAACGCTAGTAGTGAGTCGTCGAAATGGAAAAATTGAACGTTTTGTACATCTTGGCACAGGAAATTATAATGATGCCACAGCCAAAATTTATACGGATATGGGCATTATAACGTCTGATAAGGAATTTGGTATCGATGCAACAAACTTCTTTAATTATTTAAGTGGCTATACGGAAAAGCCTACTTTTAATCATTTAGTCGTTGCTCCATTCGATATTCGTGATGAATTTATTCGCTTAATGGATGAAGAAATTAGCTGTCATAAGAAATACGGAAATGGGTTTATTCGCGCTAAAATGAATTCATTAACGGATAAGGATTTAATGATGAAGCTTTACGAAGCCTCTATTGCTGGTGTAAAAGTGGAGCTTATTATTCGTGGCATATGCTGTATACGGCCAGGTATACCGAACATTAGTGACAATATCACCGTCACAAGTATCGTTGGTCGATTCCTGGAACATTCACGGATTTACTGGTTCCATCATAATGGTGAAAATAAAGTGTATTTATCTTCAGCAGATATGATGACAAGAAATATGATAAAACGAGTTGAAATTCTTTTCCCTGTCTATTCAATTGAAGCAAAAGCCCGTATTATGGATATTATGAACAAACAACTTGAGGATACAGCAAAGGCTCGTATTCAAGATTCCAATGGAAAGTATCATTATAAAGAATTTGATCGAAGCGAAGACCCTATTAATAGTCAGGAAATTTTCTTAAAGGATGCTCTAAAGCCTACGCTAGATGAAGAATAAATAACAAGCGTACTAGACGACTTAGAGTAAACACGCTACCTAGAGAGGGATATAATGAAAAAATATAGAGATAATGTAGCGCAATTCGCAAACTATCGACAGATGGCAATGCTTAATCCGTTTGATGCAGTTATATGCTTGAAAAAAGCTAATAATGGGGAATTTGAAATAGTTCACTATAACGATAAACTCCCATTAACAGTGTTGCAGGATGTGAAAGCAACGAAAGCAGACCAATTCTTTACCAAGCAATGTTGGCAACAATTATTGAAAATCGTGCAACAAGAATTTAACATTGTGCGTAAGATGGAGCTTTATTCAGAGACAGAGCAAATGAAAAAAACATTTGCTGTAAGTGTACAGCAATTGGAGGCATCACTGATAGCTGTTATTTTACGTGAAGAACAGAAGGATACGAAGCCTTATTTGCAATTCGTTGAACAACATATATGTCCTGTGCTGACGACTGATTTACAAGGTCATATTATCCATCAAAACGTCGCTGCTACGTCTGTATTGTCGAGAGAACATCACAGTCTAATAGGACTTGATATTTTTTCATTATTAGAGTGCAACTATGTAAACGAAGTACAATTATTATTTGCTAAATCGATTGAGGGCGCTACATTGGACATGCCTAAATGTTTATTTAAGCGTAATTTACTAAGTAGCGAGCCATTTTATTTACGTATCCATCCAACTTATTTTAACGGTGAAATAATAGGAGTTCATTTTTTTGTAAAAGACCCGAAATCGTTTATAAATGATCATGATGCCTTTTATTATTTAGCGTTAAAGGATGAACTAACAGGTATTTGGAATCGTAGAGCATTTAAAGAGCATTGGCTACAGCATTTAAATGATAATCAAAATGAGCATCAGCAAGCAACAATCATTTTAGTAGATATAGATCGCTTTAAAAAATTTAATGAGTCCCTTGGTGAAAGCAAGGGTGATGAGCTAATGCGGATGTTTAGTCATAGACTTCGTGAACTTTGTTACACAAAATGCGCACTATATCGTTATAATAGTGACGAATTTATTTTTATTCTAAAGGATGCAACGATTGACAAAATCGAGCAATTAGCGAATTCAATATTAGACTCATTGAAACAGCCCTTTATGATTGATGAGCAAGAGTATTTTATTAGTGTTTCAATCGGTATCTCGTTAAGTCCAGCTGATGGCAAGGATATAGAAACGCTTGTGAGAAAAGCCGATCAAGCATTATTTTCGGCTAAGGAGCATGGGCGTTCACATTACCGCTATTATCGTGATGATATGACAAATGTGTTTCCAAATGAGGCATTGATGGAGGCTCATTTACGTCGTGCTATTGAGTTTAATGAGCTAAGTATCCATCTACAGCCACAGATGAACTTAAATGATAATAGCATTAATAGCTTTGAGGCATTATTACGATGGAATAATCGTAAATTTGGTTTTGTTTCCCCAGCGCAATTTATACCAATTGCCGAGGCGACAGGCTTAATTGTTGAAATTGGTGATTGGATTATTAATGAGGTTTGTCGCTATCAAAAGGAATGGAGTGCGAAAGGCTATCGACCAGTCCGAATTGCGATAAATATATCGCCAAAACAATTTAGAAAAGAAAACTTCGCTCGGAAGATTAAAGCAACACTAAAGAAATATAATGTGGCACCACAATTAATTGAAGTGGAAATTACAGAAAGCTCAATGACCAATGTTCATGAAACCTATTCAATCCTAACGGAACTGAAGCAGCTAGGGGTATATGTTTCGGTAGATGATTTTGGTACGGGTTATTCATCACTTAGCTACTTGAAACGCTATCCAATCGATATTATAAAAATTGACCAATCGTTTATTGCTGATATCGAAAAGGATGATAAAAATGAGGCGATTATTAAAGCAATTATTTCCATGTCTCATAATTTAGGGCTTGAAGTAATAGCAGAAGGCATTGAGGAGCCGTCACAAGTAGCATTTTTAAAACGTCATCGTTGTCAAAAAGGGCAGGGCTACTTATACAATAAACCTTTGCCTGTTGAAACAATTGTTGCACAATATTTTGTAGGGTAAAGATATCACATTGCCGTTTATTTCCGCTATGGGTGGGCGCTTTCCGCGGGCACAACGTAAGCCGCACCCCTCGCTAACACGCGGAATGCCCGCGTCTTACGTTTTGTGCTGTTCCCGCAGGAGTCGCCCACCCTCCGTTACAATCAACTAATTAAAAAATAGTGAGCATGAACTATATGCCTTCTGTCAACACAAAGAGCACCTCGAAAATATCGAGGTGCTCTTTTTATAATTTTGGCTATTTTGTAGGATGTGCCTTCATGCCATTTAATACAACCGCTGTGAAGTTTGCCATTTCTGACACTAAATCAAATTCCTCATTATGAATTAACCAATCATAAACATTTGCGCGCATACAACGCTGTATAATTTGTTGCATTTGTTGCGCTTGTAGTTCGTTAACAAACTCTCCTTGCTGCACGCCTTCATCAATATAGCGATTAATTATTTGGAAGATTTTGCGCTGAGGGCTAATTAAATAATGGTTTTGCTCAACTTGATTAGTCATTGCGGCAGAATAGACTGTTCGTAATAAATCTTTGCCGACAACATTCGTTAAATACAACATTTGTTCCTTGTAAAGCGCAAGAATTTTGTCACTTGCTGATAATGTTTGATCAATTTTTTTTTCAACTGTACTATAAAAACTATCAAGCTCCTCGAATTTTTCCAAAATAACATCATATTTAGATGGGAAATGTGTATAGAATGTCCCCTTTGATACGTTACATGCTTTCGTAATTTGTTCAACAGACACATGCTCATATCCATGCTTATTAAATAATTCCAATGATGTTTTGAGTAACTTTTCCCTTGTTTCTAATGCTTTCTTTTGGCGTGTAGTTAACGAATTCATGCCCTTCTGCCTCCGTAAATAAAATATTCTATAATAATAAAAATCAAATTTATTCAGAAAATATAAAAAATTTAATTGACGCGCTCTATTAAGTTTGTTTATGATTTAAGTGACCGAAGTCAGTGACTGCGGTCATTGAGAGTATCTCGCTATTAATGTTACGATAAAAACGTAAAGTTTGCTAGTGTATCAGCGCTTTTCTACGCAAATCACAGGAAATGGGGGACTCAAATGAAAGAGAAGTTAGGTTTTATAGGCCTAGGCAATATGGGGTTACCAATGTCGATTAATCTACTTCGTGCTGGTTATGAAGTGTACGGTTTTGACACGAATACGAAAGCAATGGAGCAATTTATTGCAGAAGGTGGTATTGGTCTATCAACAACGAAAGAACTTGTTCAGCACAGTAATGTTATAATGACAAGCTTACCTACACCGCAAGTCGTTGAACATGTCTTCACCTCAGAAGAAGGGATTTTACAAAATGCTCAGCAAGGCAGTCTGCTAATTGATTTTAGTACAGTAAATCCTGAGTTAAATGATGAGCTACATAAGAAAGCGCAATCATTTGATTTACGTTATCTTGGGGCTCCTGTAAGTGGTGGCGTTATTGGTGCAATAAATGCAACTTTAACAATTATGGTTGGTGGAGAAGAAAAAGATTATCAAAGTGGTGAGAAAATTTTCGGAATAGTTGGAAAAAACATCTATCATCTTGGTACATCACCTAGTATCGGTACACGTATTAAGTTACTGAACAATTTAATGATTGGTTTTTATACGCAGGCTGTAGCGGAAACGATTGTCCTCGGAGAAAAAATGGGGATTTCAGCTAATACACTTTACGAAGTATTAAGTAATAGCTATGGTCAAAGTCGTATTTACGAACGTAATTACTTAGAATACATGAAAAATGAAAATTATGAGCCTGGATTTTCTACGAATTTATTACTAAAAGATTTAAGGCTAGCTAAAAATATGGCTGATGAAGCAGGTGTCCCTCTTCGAATAGGCGAACAGCTAGTCCATCTTTACAATGATATAGCAGCGGAGGGCTATGGTGAGAACGATATGTCTGCAGCTTATTTAAGTTTAAAGGAAAAATGCATTATTAAACAACCTTAAACATTAAAGGAGGAAAACAATTATGACAACAGCACAAGAAGTGAAAACATTAACGCATTTTATCGGTGGAGAAATGATTGAGGGGCAAAGCGGTCGGTATGGTTCGGTTTATAATCCTACAACAGGTGACGTCATCGCGAAAGTTCCGCTAGCAACGGTAGAAGAGACACGTGAGGCAATTGCTAAAGCGCAGGAAGCATTTCCTAAATGGCGTGATACTTCTGTATCCAAACGTGCGGAGGTTGTACTAAAGTTCCGTAATTTAGTGACAGATAATATGGAAGAATTATTACAAATAATTTGTACGGAAAGTGGTAAAACGATTGAAGATGCAAGAGGTGAAATTACACGAGGGCTAGAGTCCGTGGATTTAGCAATTGGTGCTCCTCATCTAGTGAAAGGTGAGTACTCTGTTAACGTCGGTGGTCAAATTAATGCCTATTCGGCCAAGTATCCATTAGGCGTTGTAGCAGCAATCTCTCCATTTAATTTCCCAATTATGGTGCCGTTAGCACAAACAAGTATGGCTATTGCTGTAGGGAACGCCGTTGTATTAAAAGCCTCAGAGAGAGTACCGATGACAGCATTATACGTAAGTGAGCTTTGGAAAAAGGCTGGATTGCCAGATGGTATTTGGACAGTCGTCAATGGCGATAAAGATGCAGTGAATGAACTTTTAGAAAACCCCATTGTGCAAGCGATTTCATTTGTAGGATCAACACCTGTTGCTAAATATATATATGAAACAGGGTCAAAATATGGGAAACGTGTCACTGCTTTAGGTGGCGGTAAAAATAATATGGTCGTAATGCCCGATGCAGATCTTGAGCAAGTTGCAAATGCATTTATCGGTGCAGCATATGGGGCTGCATCACAACGTTGTATGGCGATTTCTACAATTATGCCTGTTGGTAAAGAAACGGCAGATCGTTTAGTAGCGATATTAAAAGTAAAAATTACGGCATTAAAAGTAGGCGCTTACACAGATGCAGATACAGACTTTGGTCCAGTTATTTCACAGCAATCAAAAGAAGCAATTCTTGCTGCAATCGAAAAAGGACAATCACAAGGGGCAACTGTTGTATGTGATGGTCGTGAGCTAGCGATCGTTAACGAATCAAAAGGGTTCTTTGTAGGACCAACATTATTAGACCATGTAAAACCTGGAATGGAAATTTATGAACAAGAAGTATTTGGACCAGCTCGAAATGTTGTACGTGTTGATTCATTAGAAGAAGCAATCGAGCTTATTAACGAGCATGAGCTAGGAAATGGTGTCACGATCTTTACAAATGATGGGCTTGCAGCTCGAAAATTCACAACAGAGATTGATGTAGGAATGGTCGGTGTGAATGTACCAATTCCAATTCCTGTTGGCTACCATAACTTTGCTGGATTTAAAGGCTCACGTTTTGGTGAGGGGCATATGTTTGGACCGGATCAGGCACGTTTCTTTACAAAAACTAAAACAATATCAGAACGCTGGATGACAAGTAATGCTTCCTCAGCATCTACATTTGCTTTCCCAAGTAATAACGATTAATGCTAAAGAAAAAGTTGTATCCCTTAAGTAAACTTCATATTTTTTTATAACAAACATCAAGGGAGCTGTAGGCGGCGACTCCCGCTGCTTGATAGCAGAAAGTAACTGCCTGCAGCTTACTGATGCGAATATATGAGATGTAACATAGCACTTTCTATACAAAGATAGGTGGGATGTGAATGTTAGCGTATATTGGACTTTTTGGAAGTTTAGCACTTTTGGTCTTTTTAACAATGAGAGGTGTCAATTTACTTATTTCAGCACCATTAACCGCATTAATCGCAGCTGTAACGAATGGTCTAGCATTCTTTCCACAAACTGCACATGACAATCAAGCAAATTATTTAACGAGTTATATGAATGGCTTTACTGGCTTCGTTGGTTCTTGGTATTTAATGTTCATGGCAGGTGCAATTTTCGGGAAGGTGATGGAAGATACTGGTGCGGCGGATAGTGTTTCCAAATGGATTGTTGAAAAAATTGGCGTGAAATATGCGACTTTTGCGGTGGTGGCTGCAGCAGCAGTTTTAACGTACGGTGGTGTCTCTGTATTTATTGTAGCTTTCTCTGTTTATCCGATGGCTATAAGTTTATTTAAGCAAGCGAATTTCCCGCGTCGCTTTATTCCTGCGGCACTTGGCTTAGGTTCTGTGACCTTTACGATGACATCTGCAGGTTCACCCGAGATTCAGAACTGGATTCCCATAGAATATTTACATACTTCACCATATGCAGGTTGGGAAGTGAGTATAGTCGTCGCGATTTTTATGGGGGGTGGAGGGGCGCTATGGCTAAACTGGATGATTAAGCGTGCAGTGAAAAATGGGGAAGTATTTATTGAGCGCTCAACGGATCCAGTAGTTGACGAAAAGAGGAAGCTTCCTAGCCCTATATTAAGCTTAGTGCCTCTATTAGTAGTGTTAGTGATTTCGTTTATTTTCCATGACTCACTTGGCACATCGGCTTTAATCGTTGCGCTAACGAGTGGTTGTATTATGGCGTATTTAGTAAGTTATAAATATTCAAAGTCTGTAAGTGCGACACTTGCAGCTGGTGCTATGGGTGCTGTTGTAGCTATTGCAAATACGGCAGCAGTAGTCGGCTTTGGAGGCGTTGTAAAAGCTACACCATCATTCGTAGCAACTGTAGATTTAATGACCAATATTCCTGGTAATCCTTTGATTGGCGGTGCTATTGCAATTGCTGTTATTGCGGGCTTAACAGGGTCAGCATCAGGTGGGCAAACGATTGCGATGCCATTACTTGCTCCACACTATATTGACATGGGCGTAGATACAGAAGCATTACACCGAACAATTGCGATAGCATCTGGCTCCCTTGATTCATTGCCACATGGTGGTTACGTTGTGACGACGATAAATTCTGTCTGTAATGAGAAACATCAAGATGCTTATTTGCCTTTCGGTGCATTGACAGTCGTTATACCAATTATTGGTACAGTTATTGCAATACTATTATTTTCACTTGGAATGTAGGAGGGAAACGAAGTGATAGATGGCAAAACAGTATTTATTACTGGCGCTGCACGTGGAATTGGTCTGTCAATCGCTCAAGCATTTGCTGAGCAAGGGGCAAATGTTGTTATTTCAGATATGAATGCGCAACGTTTAGCTGAGGCAGTAGAACAAAATCCACGATTAACAGCTTTTACATGTGATGTTACAGATGAACAAGCAGTTAGCGATGCAATCGCTTTTACAATTGAGAAATTTAACACTCTTGATATTTTAATAAATAATGCAGGGTTCCAACATGTTTCTTATATCGAGGATTTTCCGACTGAAGTCTTTGAACAAATGCAAAAAGTAATGCTTGTTGCACCATTTGTCACAATGAAATATGCATTACCTCATATGAAGAAAAATACATTTGGTCGCATTATTAATATGGCGTCGATAAACGGTGTTATTGGTTTTGCCGGTAAAGCAGGATACAATGCTGCAAAACATGGGCTAATAGGATTAACAAAAGTCGCGGCACTTGAAGTGGCCAATGATGGCATTACTGTTAATGCTATATGTCCAGGATATGTGGATACGGAATTAGTCCGTAATCAGTTTACAGATTTAGCAAAGACGCGAGGTATCCAAGTAGAAGAAGTACTAGAGCAAGTGTTATACCCACTTGTTCCTCAACAGCGCTTGCTAGACGTTTCAGAAATTACAGGACTTGCACTCTATCTAGCTAGTGATGTAGCAAAAGGCTTAACAGGTCAGGCGATTGTATTAGATGGCGGTTATACTGCGCAATAATGGAGGAGAGATGCGTTATGATTCAAACAAAAACAACTTTCACTGTAAATTCTCCAGGGACGATCATTTATGGAAGAGATGCTTTCGAAGAGGTTGGTTTATATGCTAAAAAACTAGGAACGAAGGCACTCATCGTTAGCGATCCAATAATGGATAGCTTAGGGTTTGTCAATCAATGTAAGTCATTATTGACAGCGAATAATTTGGAAGCGGTTTCTTATTTAGGGGTAACGACTGAGCCAGTAGATACGTATGTAGCAGAAGGTCTTGAACTTTTGTTATCTGAGCAATGTGATGTCATCATTTCTGTCGGTGGTGGAAGTTGTATTGATACAGCGAAAGCAATTGCTGTTGTAGCAACAAACGGTGGGTATATTGGTGATTATATGAAATTGGCGAAAATCGCTGAGCAAGCACCTATTCCACATATAGCAGTACCAACTACAGCAGGCACTGGCTCTGAAGCAACAGATGCTACCGTTATTACCAACACGACAAATGATGTAAAAATGATGATAAAACAAGCAGCTTTTATGCCACCAGTTGCAATTGTTGACCCAATGTTAACGATAACTTCTCCACCAGCCATCACAGCGGCGACTGGCATTGATGCATTAAGCCATGCAATTGAAAGCTATTTATCACGTTTAGCACATCCCTATTCAAATGTACTGGCGTTATCAGCAATGGATTTAATTATTCATAATATGTTAAAAGTTTATGAGCATGGTGATGATATCGATGCGCGAGAAGCGATGTCTCTAGGCTCCATGCAAGCAGGACTATCGTTTTCCAATGCGTCAGTAGCGTTAGTGCATGGTATGTCACGTCCTATAGGTGCACTTTTCCATGTACCTCATGGAATTTCGAACGCAATGCTACTACCAGCGGTCTTAGAATTTACAAAGGATGCATGTGTAGAACGGTTAGCGGACATAGGCCAATTCTTTAACATAGATGGACAGTACGGTACACAAGAAGAACTAGCAACTTTAGCTATCGAATCAATAAAAGAACTATGTAAAAAGATGGGGATCGGTAATTTACGCCAATGGGGTATCGAGGAGGAAGCTTTTTATGCAGCAATTCCAAAAATGGCAACCGATGCAATTGCAAGTGGTAGCCCAGGAAATAACCCTAAAGTGCCAACGCACGACGAGTTAATGGAGCTATACAAAATTGCCTATCATTATGAATTTTAAACAATTTGAGTCAGAGTGTCTTCCTTTATGCAATAGAGGAAGGCACATTTCATTTGAAATTTCATGGTGAAAATAAAAAGGAGTTGATATTTCATAAAATTAGACGTCACATTCATGCTGGGTCATTATAATGCAATGTTCCGTACACTTATAAAAAATGATATGTATCAATTATACATATGTATGATTGACACATATGTATTGGAAAAATATAATTACCTTATGAACAACAAAAATAATAATACGCAATATCTTAAGGGTTTATTTGAAATAGCTATTTTAATGATGCTACAGAAAAAAAAGATGTATGGCTATGAATTGACTAAAGAATTGAAAGAGAGCAAATGTTTTTCTATTTCTGATGGCTCAATTTATCCAATATTAAAACGTTTGACGGCGAATGATTATGTTGATGTATTTTCAGAAGAATACGAAGGAAGAATTAGAAAGTATTACCGTATTACAGATTTAGGAAAGGCATTAGTAGAAAATAGACTGAAGGAGTTAGAATCAATATTAAAATATTTTGAAGAAATTAAGGGGATGGATTAGACGTGGATAATCAGAAGATAAATGAATATGTACGACAACTGGAATTTGAGTTGGAGCCATTACCGAAAAAAGATAGAGATCATCATATCATGGAAGTAAAAGATCATTTATTGCAATCAGTAAATGATGGTAAATCAGTAGAACAGGTATTAAAAAGTTTTCTCCCAGCTAATGAATTAGCGAAAGAAATTAAAGCTGAGTTTCAACACTTGTATAGTGCACCCTCTACTGAAAATAAACATCCTATTAAACAAAAGAACAGCAAGAAAATATGGATAACTGTAATGGCTTCTTTAATAGGTATAGTCATTTTTTCTATATTTATAGCAATTATTGTATTTATGGGAAATTCATCAGATAAACCGTTAGAAACGAATGGAGTTGTTGATTATGAAGAAATAAATGATTAACAATTAAAAAGAAGTATTTAACATTTGTGCTGATGAATATTTCGTTTTTGATTACCCTACAGTATTGCTTACAATATATTAGGCTCCTTGTGTATATATCAATATTCCCTGTATATTTTTTAATACAATAAATACATATAATGGCCATATATGTGTGTTGTTTTTTCTTCATAAATTACTCTTTGAAAGGAGAACATCATGAAAAAATTATTTCTAACATTTTTTGTAGCTCTAACGATATTTTTCGTAACAGATTCTAAAACAATCGCAGCTAATAATGGTGAAAATTATGATGATTACCCAGGTGTAAAGATAATAGTTGAAGAATTAAACGCTGATGGAAGTAGAGAAGCTATTGAGAATCTTGACAAAATCGTAGCGTTATCAAAAAAAGAATTATTTATTCTTGATGACATTTTAAGAAACCCAGATAGGTTAGCTGAAGAATTAAGTAAACCTGAAAACTTGAATGTAGAATCAGTGAATATGGATTATTCTCAGAAAGTAGAATCATATGATAAGGACAATTTTAAAAAATATAATATACGGCCTTCGGCATTGGGGTATTCAGGACGAGTTACAGTCATAACATCATTAAGAGCTTTAGGAATAGATCTCATAAAATATGAATTAACAGGTGAATTCACTGTAGATAGCACAAAAACTCGATTTATAAGCGCTGATCGCATGGATGGAGTTGTAATTCGTAAATGGTTACCGCAAGTAATAACTAAGAAAATTGGAACACCTACTAAGAGTGTTACAGATACACAATTTACTGGACAAGTTACTTTCAGTTATGACTTAGGTGTTGGTTCATGGGGAATTGCCCGTATAGGAGTAGTGCGTACAGGATTTACAGCAAATACTAAAGAAGTAACTGATTCATGGGCTTACACTGAATAAATAGTTAAAAAGAAACTATTACTTTGAAAATCATATTATTTTGAAAGTGGTAGTTTCTTTTGTTAAATAATAGAATTTATAAATATACATAAATAATCACTTATACTGTAGACAAACATAGTAAAACTTTGAGTTTGTCTACAGTATTTTTTAATTTAAAATACATAAATAATTGAGGAAAGTTAAATTCCGTTTCCTAACTTTAAAAGAATAAATTGTGATGACTAAAGACTTCAAGAGGAAACTTCTTGATGCCTTTGATCGACAGTATGAAAAGATAGTGAATACACTTCTATAAAAAAAGAGTTTTGTAGAATTAATATGACATTTACGAGAAAATATAGTAAAATAAAATGAATGAGTATTCATTTTTTAAAAAACAAAGGGGGAAGTAGAATGTTGCAGGGGAAAACAATTATTATTACTGGTGGATCAAGTGGTATGGGGCTTTATATGGCGAAGCAATTCGTATCAGAGGGGGCAAATGTAGTTATTGCTGGTCGTAATGAAGAACGATTAGCAAAAGCAAAGGAGTTTATATTAGAAGCTGGAAAAACAATTGAAACATTCCAGATGGATGTTCGTATACCGGAGCAGGCTGAGGCAATGGTTGCGTTTGCTGTTGAAAAATTTGGCCAAGTCGATGGACTAGTGAATAATGCTGCAGGTAACTTTATCGTTCGGGCAGAGGATTTGACGCCAAATGGCTGGAAAGCAGTTGTGGATATTGTCTTAAATGGTACATTCTTTTGCTCTTCTGCTATCGGGAAATATTGGATTGAACATAAAATTAAAGGCTCCATTATTAATATGGTGGCAACCTATGCATGGAATGCAGGCGCAGGTGTAATCCATTCATCTGCTGCAAAAGCAGGCGTATTATCAATGACAAGAACATTAGCAGTTGAGTGGGGAAAACGTTATGGAATTCGTGTAAACGCTATTGCGCCTGGTCCAATTGAACGCACTGGTGGGGCAGCGAAACTATGGGAATCAGAGGAAGCAGCTGCCATGACTCTTGACTCCGTTCCACTTGGGCGAATTGGTACACCAGAGGAAATAGCGGATTTAGCAACATTCATGATGTCGGATAAGGCGCGTTATATGAATGGGGAATGTGTCACATTGGATGGAGGACAGTGGCTAAATCAATCACCTTTTTAACTTGCTTCAGCAAAATTATGAATGCGGTTGATTCCAGTTTAATACACTTGAAGATTTCCTCATTTTGAAAGGGAGCATTTAAAGCCTTGAAAAAAATCATTGCATAATGAAGCGCTGTATTGATGCATACTAAGGACAAAGAAAGGAGTTTTGTCTATGGGTATGTGGTTAATACCAGCTCTAATTGCGATTACAATCATTGCGGTTATTTCCTTTGTATCAACAATGCGAATTGCCAAAATGACTTCAGAGCGGGAATCGGAGAAAGATAAACCGATTTCAGGGACAGTCGAAGAATTTGCAACAATGCTGAATCCAATCGTTTGGGTGTATATTGTTTTTTTACTTTTTTTAGGGATTATGATTTTTTACTACTGGAGTAAAATAGGATATTAACATGATTTACATGAAGTATCACATTTACATGTGGTACTTCATTTTTAATAAAAGCAAAAGCTAAAGTGTTAACTATTATTTTTCCTTAAAATAAAGAAATTATAAGGTGTTTTTTATTATCTTTAATTAAACGTCTAATCGGTGCTGAGCTCAAATAATTGGAGCGACAGCACTTTTTTCTTTTTAACCGTAAATTTGAAAATGAATGACATAAACACTCCTTAATATTTTTGAAGCTATAATTGAGTTATGGACATATTACTTTTTTATTATTAGAATAGTTATAATGATAAGGAGTTTATATTATAAGTAATAATATATAATAACAAATTTCTTCAAAAAATTTGCACCATGTTGCGCTCACATAAAAAAATGTAGTGATTAGGTAAGTATAAGAATCAAATATACTGTAGAAGAAAAGGAGAATTATGTTAGAACTTATTTCAAGTAAAATAAAAGAAGCACGTAAGGATAAAGGAATTACACAAGCAGAGCTGGCAGATGGAATTTGTACGCAGGCGATGATAAGTAATTTTGAAAAAGGTGAAAGTGTACCATCTAGTATAGTGTTATTTAAAATTGCTCAAAAATTAAAGTTAGATATTAACTACTTCTTCGGACAAAATTCAATGAAAACTCATCATGATGATAATGAGGAAACAAAAAAACTAATAAGGAAACTAATTAGAAATCGAGATTATCAAGCGATAAACTATATTGTCAAAACTGAAAAAGAAAAAGCGAATTTTAGCAGCAATGAAGACAAACAGTTTTTACTATGGCATGAGGGCATATGTGATTTTTATTTAAATAAAGATAGTGTAAATGCTATAGATATATTAAACACTGCATTAAAATTAACTGGTAAAGAAAATTACAGTGAGCAAACTATTAGTATAAATAATAGTATTGCGATCATTTATTTTGAAGTACAACAGTATGAAAATTCTTTAGAGTTCTTCCAAAAATGTAAATCGGAATACGATTTAAGTAATTTAAAAGATAGTGTTTTAAAGATTAGGATTTTATATGGATTATCTAAAACGTTAGTTGCTTTAAAAAGAGAAGAAGAAGCTATTTTGGAATGTAAAAAGGCAATTAAAATCTGTGTTACAGAAGAGTCACTATATTTATTGGGAGAGCTTTATTTCCAAATAGGTAGAAACTTAGTTATTTTAGATAGGGTCAAGGAGTCAGAACAATATTTTGAGAAAGCGCAGCATATTTTTGAAATTGAAGGAAACTATGAATTCCTTGATGTGATAGAAAAAGTAAAATTGGATTATTTCACTGAAAAACGATAACAATAATGGATTCCTGATTGCAATCTGCTATCGGGAATTTTTTAATAAAAAATATTTATATAAAAATACTTATTGAAAAAATCAAAATATTTATGTATAATATTTCAAAAGGAGGGTAATATATGAAGAAAATAATAGCGCAATTTTTAGTAGTATCTACTCTTTTCGTAACTTTTATTAGTGGACCAGCAACTACGCCGACAACAATGGTGGATAGTCCGAAAAATATTGAAGTAGTCAATATAATAGAAGTTCTGGATATACCTGATTTACCAAGCCAACACTAATCCTATGTTGAAAAGAAGCTATTCCTCCTATACGTGGGGGAATAGCTTCTTTCTTTATTTAGTAGACTTAACGAAATGATGAAATGCCTCTTCTTCTTCAACAAAAGGGTTATGACTACTTTTTTCAAATATCGTTAAGCTAGAATGGTTAATTGCCTTGGCAATTTCTTCAGAAAAAACTAAAGGGCATTGTGTATCAAACCTTCCGCAATAAATAAAAGCTGGTATTTTTATTGCTTTTAATCTATCAGTGACATCATAGTCTTTTAATTCAGTAGTTATAAAATAATCTAATCTTTTGTTTACTGCCTTTCCACTATTAGGTCGAGACATTATGCGGTCATAATCTTCTTTTTTATAAAAGGACATTAGATTCCACTCTTTATTTAATGCTCTTCGTTGTTCTAAAGTTTTAGAAGGATCTTTAAGAAGTTTTAAAATTTCTAATAACTTCGAATTATACGGATTACTCTTGCAATATATGCTATCTGGATGCGACATATATTTTGACGATGCGGACAAACCACCTACTATAATTTTTTGTAAAGAATTAGGATTCGTTATCCCATAAATTAAACCCAACATACCACCAGCAGAATGCCCTGCAAAGCTCCATTGTGAAAAGCCTAGTGCAATTCTGATAGCTTCCAAATCTTTAACACTATTCATAAAACTAAAGTCATCAGGTGATGTTGAATCAATAGAGTTTCCGCAGCCCCTTAAATTAATTAAATAGACCGTATAGTATTTAGTAAAAGGCGCAGCAAAGATATTGCCCTTACTATTAAACTCTGTATATTGATGTGTAATACATATTGGTTTTCCACTACCCATTTGAAAATACTCAAAGTTACCTCGAGGGGTTTCAATCATATTTTGTGTCCACATAAGGTTCCTCCAATTGTTTTTTTTCTAATTATAACACTAATGTAATAAATTTATTTATAAAACACTAATTAAAATAAATAATTTTATAATTTAATAAATAAACTTATTGTAAAAATATTAAAAATTAGTATAATTATTTACAAGGAGGTGTTAAATATGAAATTAACAATTAAAAGTGTAGATGTTCAAGCATTAAACACAAAAACTACAAAAGATTCACAACAATTACTTCAAGCTGGTTGCTGTTGTGGAGGTGGAAGTGAAGCTCGTCCATTAAAAAAATAAGAGCAAATATTTTCGTACCATCTAGATATAAAAATTTAAAAAAAGTAGCGAATTTTAAATTTGCTACTTTTTTGCAACTTTGAGGTGATAAATATGTATATTCAATCAAACGGGGAACTACAACGTTTATCTGAAAAGCTAATATTTATTAATGATAGAGTAGGTTATGAGATAGATGGAGAAGGTGTAACAAATTTTAATGAACTATTTCCTTATTTAACAGGAACAATTCCTTTGACAAAAATAAGTGAATTAGTGCATATGGAAGAACACGAATTATTGAATAATATAAGTGATTTAGAGAAAGTTGGGATTGTGTCCATTAATGAAGCACCATTGTTGAAAGTGAGCATAGTTTCTGGAAGTTTAAAAAGTGAGAAGTTACAACGAATTTTTGACATTCCTACTTTAAATCAAATTATTACTTGTACAACTTTAGAAAATATCTCTATAGAAAATACAGACATTGTAATAGCACTTGATAATGATGGTAGTAGTTTTTTTTCACAGGTACATAAACGTTTAAGAGCGATTGAAGTCCCATGGTTAAAGTATTCCTTTAGCTATTCTAAAATTTTTATGGGACCGATTTTCTTTCCTGATGGGGGTCCTTGTTACAATTGCTTCGAAAAACGTCTTAGTAGAGCAGAAGAAGAGCCTATAAAAAATAAAAGTTTAGGCAATTTAGATGCTTTTCTAGCACCTTTTATGGAGAAGGAATTATTAAAGTATTGTAGAGCGAAAACGCCAACACTTTGTTTTAATACTGAAATCGTCTTTGATGTGGAGGAACTTGAAATAAAAAAATACCCTGTATTCCAAATGCCTGACTGTGAGTATTGTAGGGGTGAGGTTAGTTTATGAGTAATCAAATAATAATTGAGGATACTTTGAGAGCAAGCTTTATTTCAACAATAAACGAAATTCAACCATTGCCAGGGTCACCTAGATTATTTCGCTATTTAGCAGTCATTAATGGGGATCAACATTTAAGTAGCGGCTCTGGCTTTTCAATAAATAAGGAGCATGCTCGATCTGCTGCAATTGGGGAGAGTATTGAGAGGTATTGTGCTAATCAGTTTCATATGAAAGACATTTATGTCGGTAAATATGCTGATATTCGCCATCAGGCACTTAACCCTACAATCATTACTCGATATACAGAAGAACAATACAAAAATAATACGAAGTACAAAGAGGTCAACTTTCATGAAGAGAGAACATGGGTTGAGGCTAAGGATGTCGTAGATAATAAAAAAATATTAGTTCCATTTGAACTCATTTTTTTAGCATCACCTCCTAATCATTTACCATTACGGGATTTAATTTCTACTGGATTGGCGTGTGGTCAAAATTTAGATAAGGCGGTATTAAGTGGCTTTAATGAGTGTATAGAACGTGATGCGTTTATTCAATTTTGGTTGCTTGGATGTGTTAGAGGAGAAATCGATTTAAATACGGTTCACAATGAATATATAAAAAGGCTATTAGAGCTTGCGGAAAATAGCAATCTACAATTGCGTCTGTATGATATAACTACCGATTTAGAAGTTCCTACAATATTAACTGTTGTAAAAGTTAAAGGGAATGCTGGATTTTACTTAGGTTGTGCTAGCTCACTTGAATATTTGCAAGCTATAAGAAAGTCATTAGAAGAGGGTTTGGGAGGATTTTCTATTTATTCTGAGTTAATTCATCACTATGAAGAACCAATTCCTAAAAAACTTGACCATACATCGACTTTAGATGATCATCCGCTCTATTATTTAGCTGGCAATAATGATGAAATTTTATCGCAACTACTGCCTAGTTCTTTACCTAAAATTGCTGCCAAAAACCATCGTATGCAATTTACTGATGCAGTCGAAAGGATAAATCGTCTAGGTCATAAAATATATTATAGCGAAATTACAACTGAAGATGTAAAACAAATGGGATTATCCGTTGTAAGGGTGATAATACCCACTTTGTGTTTTCTCTCAATTAATGATCCTCTACTCAATTGTCCAAGATTACAAGAAACAGCTTCTAAATTAGGGAGAAAAATAAATCTAGAACCACACCCATTTCCATAAGGAGGGCTTTATTTGAAAGATTCATATATATACGAGTTTTATCATAACAATTCAAAAAACTATCTTTCGCAAATTTTAAATGCTCCGGGGAAAAGTTTTACTATAGATAGTAACGGCAAATATTATCCACTTAGTAATAAAAATTATGGTGATGTACCGAATGTGAACGGTACTATAACGAGTTCTTTTAGAAATTATGAACAAGTGGATTTAACAATGGAAGTACTTTTACAAATACTAAAAAAGAGTTACTTTTTAGAGAGAAAGGGGGATGAAATTAAATCTTTAACCCCCTCAGCAGGTGGTTTATATCCAATTGAAATGTATGTACTAACATCTGCTAGTCATTATTTAAAAGGAACTTATCATTATCTTAGATCAGAAGCAAAGCTAAATTATATTCGTGATGCAATCCCGTTTGACTCATTTCTACCGATTAATAATAGTTTTGTTTATAGTGCTTCCTTTGTCATAGTAATGACGGCAAGAATGGAAGAAATAATTAATAAATATGGCGCTAGAGGATATAGATACGCCCTTCTTGAAGCGGGGCATATAGGTCAAAATATTTCGAGGACAATGATAGATAATCCAGATTTAGGTTGTTGTGCTATTGGTGGCTTTTATGATGACAAATTACATCGTGCACTAAATCTACCGTTAGATGAAGTGCCGTTATATTTATATTGTATTGGTCAAAAAGGGGGGTTAGATGATGGCATATAAAGAATATTTAAGGTTATTAAACATTGATGAATCTATGCTTTTACAACTGCCGCGTTTTGAGTTACTTTCACGAATTATTTTAAATCACCAGTTAGCAATACCATTCGATACAGTTCGAAAATTTCAAGATTATAATGCTAAAAAAACTGTAAAAGAGAATTATGCAGATGTGAATAAATATATTGAATCTATTCGTGTAAATGGTTATGGAGGGACCTGCTTTCATCTCACGTGGGGTCTTTATAATCTGTTACGTGCACTTCATTTTGACGTACAAATAATTAAATTAGAGGAGCTACATTTTGCGTTAGTTGTCAGCTATGATGCAGAAGAGTATTACGTAGATGTTGGTTTTTGGGCACCGTTATTTAAGCCCTTTCCTTTAAGAGAAAATTGGATTGTAACTAATCATGTGCATTCTGTTGAATGGCGCTATGTGCCTGAAACGCAAAGTGGCACTCTTCTATGTGGTGGAGAACCCGCAAAATGGTGGGATGGGCGTTTCCTAACTGTGAATGATTTTTGGTGCGAATGGGAAAATTCTATGCATGAAGACAATACATTTCTTCAAAATTTATATATTAATAAGTGGAAGAATCCAGAGACTTTTTTATTTCTAGTTAACAATAGCTATAAGGAATTTTACAAAGGGGAAAAAATTCAAGATATTCAATTTGACTATACAAATTCAGTAGAATTAAAGAACTTACTTGTCAGTAATTTTAAAGTGGATGGGAACGATTATATTTATTTATTGGACCAACATAATAAAAGCAAGATGAGGTGAGTGATATAGTTAATGTAATTAATTTAATTGACAAACCTATCGACGAGGTAAAAGAAAAGCTTGTTATATTTAGCTCAGCTTTAGATATCAATCAATTATCACAAACTGGTTTTAGTCAAATGATACATGATAAAAAGGAAAACTTATATAATGACATCGAACATGAAGTGGCAACTTATATACAGGCAGCGAGTAACAATTTAATAGAAGTTCCTACGAATGTGTTCCTTCTCCCGTTAATTACGACAGATAGATTTTATTTAGAAAAAATGAACGGAATTTTGGCACATACAGATGGCACATCGAATATTTTTATGTATTTAAATGTTGATAAAAGGGTGGAGTCAAAATATATTCACAGTATTTCCTTCCATGAATACCAGCATGTTGTTCGCAATACAATCGTCAAAAAGAAAGATCCCAAAACTTTACTAGACGTAATAATAGATGAAGGCTGCTCAGAATTATTTGTAGAATATGCGCTGGGCAAAGACTATGTTGGAAGATGGGCAACAGCTATAAGTAACAATGAAATAGATCAATATATAGGACGTTTTAAACGTAAGCTTTCTTTAACGAAAGTGGATGAAATTCAAAAATTTATGTATGGTAATACGTTGGATTATCCATTGTGGTTAGGTTATACGATGGGATATTACATTGTTAATAAATTTATGAAGAAGGCGCCCCAAACACAATTTGAGCATTTAATACGACTTAATCCTTATCAAATTTATTATAACTCTACTAGTATAGATAGGTGATTAACATTAAAATAAATACAATTTCGTCTATATGGAGAAAGTATCCCGATTTTAAAAGATTACAAATGTCCTCTATTTTTACGGGTTTAGGATCATGGATTTCGTTTATTGGGATGCTAGTGCTATTAGATAAAATAACACAAAATGGAATACAGTTAGGATTATTATGGTCAATAAGTGGACTTGCACCTATTTTATTTAGCTTATTTACGGGGGTATTTGTAGATAGGGTAAATATTAGGAAGTTCATTGTATTGGCTGATTTTTTAAATGCAATGTTGTTTTTAGTTTATATATTTGTACCTCAATTAGATATGAAAATATCTTGGGTTTTATTTTTTGTTATTCGATTTATAATTGGTATTTCAAATTCGTTTTCCTCTATTGCCTCTCAAAAAGTAGTGAAAAATATCGTTAATGGAGAAGATTTAGTTGCTGCTAACTCTTTAAGTTATACAATTACAAGTGTTATAAGACTGACAGGTGCCTCAATTGGGGGACTAGTAATATCATTTTTCCCCCTTGAAATAGCATGGATTATCGCCTCATTCCTCTATCTAATATCAGCGGTTAATATTTATTTATGTAACTGGAAGCTTAGTGAGAAAATAAAATCTGAAAAGAATTTTAAAGAAGAATTTATAACGGGGTTAAAAGTTGTACAGCAAAATAAATTAGTAGGAATCGTCTTAATTTCTGCATTTTCAATGGGGATCATTATTGGGACATTCAATTTAATGCTTCAGCAATATGTAACGAATATATATGAAATGCAAAATTACGGAATTAGTATTTTGTATTGTGCGGAAGGTTTCATCGCAATTATTGTTGGGTATAAAATAGCGCAGAAAAAATTTATGCTAAGCAATAAAATTAACTATAGCTTTATTTATGGCTTGATTGGATTAGGATGGATACTATTCGGTTTTACTAACGGGATATATCAAGGCATTCTTGCACTAATAATATTTTCAATCGGCGCAGCTATACTAGCTCCATTTGAAAGATATATTATGCAGACTCAAGTTCCAGAAAATCTACAGGGCAGAGTCTTTGGCTTGTGGAATACCGTTACATTGGCTGCAATTCAATTGGGTGCATTACTTACTGGTATCATTATCGAAGGGTTAGGTATCCGATTTGTCCCACTCATAAGTGGCACTCTGGAAATATTAACAGGCATTCTATTTTTTATTATATTGGGTGTCAGGCACACAAAAAATTCTGAAAATTTAAGTTAACAGGAACAAATGTCCTTTCCATATGCAAGTACATTGTAGAGAACAGGTGAAATGAATTTTGTATATGGAAAGAGGCCTTAATGGTTTAGTCGAAGGGTTATGAGGAAATTTTATTAGTAAACGACATAAAGTTATTTCAGCATTACATACATAAATAGATAGTACATTAAAATATGCATTATCTATTGTAAAACAGGAGAATATAAAATTATTCCTCCTAATACGCTTAGAACAGAAGAAGGTGTTAATGGGAAATGCCCATATTATGCGTTGTGTATAAAAAACTCTTCTTGACCTTGTCGTGGTCATATTCGGAAACATTGTGATATGATAAAAGAGAAGGATCCTGTTCTGCAAAGCAAGGACAGAAAAGGAGAAGAATTTCATGATTTCAACTAACAGCAAAGACTTATTAGCAATGCCAATTAGTGATTTTATTATTTCATCCGAAAAGGTCGCGCATGTACAAATTGGTAATAGTGCTGAGCATGCACTCCTTGTTCTAACACGTACGGGGTACTCATCAATACCTGTATTAGATTTAAAATATCGACTTCAAGGTTTATTGAGCATGAAAATGATTACCGAATCCATTCTAGGTCTCGAGCATATTGAATATGAAAAATTACCAGATATTAAAGTGGATACAATAATGGAGAAAAATATAGCCGTTTTAAATATGACGGATACATTCCAACGCGCTTTAGATTTGGTTATTAACCATGCATTTTTATGTGTTATAGATGAAGATGGTACATTTACAGGGATTTTAACAAGACGCGTTATTTTAAAGCAATTGAAAAAATATATCTATCAAAAAGAAAAGTAGTGTAAGAGGGAGCTCAGATGAAAATCATGAGGTCCCCCTTTACTTGTATTAGGAGGTTTAGGTAATTGATGGCAACAGAGGCGGAAATTTTGAAAGTTTTAGCTGAGGAACGTAATATGCGTAAGGCAGCGGAGCGGTTGTTTTTATCGCAGCCTGCACTTTCTCAACGGTTGCAATCGATTGAAAAAGATTGGGGTGCACAGCTTTTTATTCGTTCACAAAAAGGTCTAACAGCCACACCAGCAGGGGAGCATGTTATTGCCTATGCAACAGATATGCTCACTAAAAAAGAGGAAATCTTTGAAATGATTCAATCCTTAACGACAAAAGTTAATGGGACATTAAAGATTGCTTGTGCTTCAATTGTTGGACAAAACTGGTTGCCCCAAATATTAAAGGACTTTGTGACAAAATATCCTGAAGCTAAAATTTCACTTATGACTGGCTGGAGCTCAGAAATTGTAAAAGCTTTATATGAAGGAGAAGCCCATGTCGGAATTGTGCGTGGTCAGGTCGATTGGAAAGGTGAAAAGATTCATCTTTTCCGAGATACATTGTACTTAGTCGATCAGGAATTAAAAACAGTTGAAGATGTGTTAACAACTGATCGCCCTTTTATTCAATTCAAAAGTGATTCGAATTATTATCAAGAAATACAGCAATGGTGGCAACAGCATTTTGCTTCAAATCCAAGAAGACAAATTTTAGTGGACCAAATTGAAATATGTAAGCAGATGGCGCTAAATGGCATAGGCTATGCTATTTTACCGTCCATTACTTTAAATGAGCATGATAATATCAATAAAATTGCACTAACAAACGATGAAAAAGAATTCGGTTTAACTAGAGATACATGGTTAATTGGCTATGAGTCTTCATTCGAATTACGACAAGTGGAGGCATTTGTAGAAGTCGTACAAGATCATGCCCGATGTCTGTTTGATTATACAAAATAAATAACCCAATGCTAAAAGGGTCTGGGACAAAAAGTGTTAGATTGATTTCAGTCAATCTAACACTTTTTTGCAATGCCTAATAGGAAGGAGAACTACGAAATACTTCCTTCTGCCAAAGAAAAAATTTAGCAGAGCACACTAGTTGATGGTAGCGAAGGCGGTGACTCCTGCGGCTTACGTTGTGCCCACGGAGAGCATCTGCCCGTGACGGAAATCAAAGCTAAAGTAGTTATTGAAAGGAGCTACTATCATTACCTAACCAGTTGATTGGAGCGGAGGGCGGCGACTCCTGCGGGAACGCACGCATAGTAAGACGCAACAGACCGCGCGTTAGCGAGGGTTGCGGCTTACGGTGTGCCCGCGGAAAGCGCCCGCCCGTAGCGGAAATCAAAGCTAAAGTAGTAATTGAAAGGAGCTACTATCATTACCTAACCAGTTGATTGGAGCGGAGGGCGGTGACTCCTGCGGGAACGCACGTATAGTAAGACGCACCAAACCGCGCGTTAGCGAGGGTTGCGGCTTACGTTGTGCCCGCGGAAAGCATCCGCCAAAGCGGACATCAGCAATAGCTCCCTAAATCTTAAGAGTTTATGAATATTCATGAAGATATCATAAGAAATGGAACAAAATGCCCGATAAAACGTATAATTATGTAATCATCTAAAAGTAAGAAAAAGGGGTTGAGCTTTTGAAAAAAATAAATATTACAGTACTAATATTACTATTAATGCTTGTTGTAGGTTATGCTCTGCCTGTCTCCGAGGCGAGTGCAGCACCTACTTTAGAGGTACAAGCTAAGGCAGGAATTTCAGGAAAGGCTAAATATCAATCTGTTACACCATTGCAAGTAACAGTAAAAAATAATGGTGCAGATTTTTCTGGTGATATGGCCATCAATGCCTTTAATTCTTATCAGGCTGCATCAGCACTAGTCGTTCCAATTGATATAGCGGCTGGTGAGGAAAAAACATTTACATTATATTTAGACAGCCTAGCTGACTACGGCTATTCCGATGCCGATTTATTTGCCTTTTATGAGGGCGATATTGAAAAAGGGAAAAAGGTTGCTTATAAAGGAACAAAACGTTTGCAAGCTAATTTCTTAGAAGCAAATTCCACATTTGTTTATACGCTAACAGATAAAAGTGACCGTTTATCAGCATATTTGCGATTATCTCAATTTGCACCATCCACTAGTGTTGAAGTATTTAATTTAAATCAATTAAAAGACTATACATTACCAGAGGTTGCGCAAGGCTTTGCGATGGCGAATATCATTGCAGTAGATGAGATAGCCATTGCTGACTTATCACCAAAACAACAGGAAGCGTTATTAAAATGGGTACAAGATGGCGGTACATTATTACTTGGAGGCGCTGAGCAGATCAATGAAACAGCGGGCGTTTTTAAAGACTATTTACCACTTTCATTATCTCAACAAACGACAAGCGTCTCAGCAGATAGCTTAACAAAATTATCTGGAGGCGGTATTTTCACGCAAGCAATCCCTGTTTATACAGCAACAGAAAACAAAGGAAGTATCCCTGTATTAAAGGACAATAATATTATACTAGCAGCTAAGAAACAGGTTGGTAGTGGAGAGGTTGTACAAACAACGTTCTCTTTAGGAGATCAACCTTTAGCATCAATGGATGGCTATGCGGCATTAACAGCGAAAATGCTAGATTTTCAAACAATGTCTCAGCGAACGCAAATGCAAGGTCAATCTACGATGGATCAGCTATCCTATGAGCTAGGTAGTATTAATGAGTTATTCCCATCATTTGAAGTGTCTGTTAGCTATATGCTTATCGTCATTATTCTTTATATTTTAGTAATTGGTCCACTCCTTTACTTCGTTCTAAAGAAAATGGATAAACGAGAGCATGCTTGGTGGGTAATCCCTGCTATTTCTGTTGTCCTATCAATCGCATTATTTATATTTGGTGCAAAAGATCGTATAGTACAGCCACAAGTTCAACAATCCGCATTTTTTAAAGTAAATGAAGATAGTAGTGTAAATGGTTATTATGTAGAATCCATTTTAACCAATCGAAGTGGTGATTTTGTTGTGAATGCAGATAATAACACCTCTGCATTAGCATTCCGCAATAACTATAATCTTACTGGTACAGCGGGTTCATTACATGAATCTTCGTACATTAAGGAGCACGCAAATGGCTCTACATTAACATTACGTGATTTAAGCTACTGGTCCGTCCAATCTTTTGGAGGGAAAACAGCAGCGCAAAATATTGGTAAAATGGATGTTGATATTACATTAAAAGATGAAAAGCTTTCTGGAACAGTTAAAAATAACTTCCCGTTTGCTCTAAAGGATGTCACGGTCATATCAGGCACGAAAGAAGTGATGCTTGGTGATATTGAGCCAAATGCTACACTGAAGGTAGATCAAGAGATGAAAACAACGGTTCTTCAAAAGCCTTCAAACTTTAATAATTATAATTATGATTATCCAAAGAAGAAGGAAGAAGTTGACCCACTACGTATAGATCGCATGAAGTCTCAAGCACTTCTATTAGTAGAAGATGAAAAACAACCTGTCATTACTGCTTGGGCAGAACAAGCTATTGTTGGCGTAGAACTTGACACAAGCGTCAAAATGTCGCCTATTTCCTATTTTGTACAGCCATTCGATGGAAAAGTTGAAATGTCTGGTCCGTTTACGATGAAACGTAACAACTTTTCGTATAATTTGAGTCCACAATCATCAAATGCCTATTTCGATAAAATAGATGAGCAGTTGAATACGTGGTACATGCAAGACGGCTTATATGAATTATCAATAGAGATGCCAGACAACTTTATGAGCTTCGTTCAATCTTTAAATGAGCTCACAATTTCTAATAAAGATGTGAAACGTATGCAGCTGTCAATTTGGAATAATACAACGAGTGCCTATGAGCCATTAGTTGATACAAAGCAGGTGTTTACAAAAGATATTACCCAGTATTTCAATGATAAGGGTGAACTGCTTTTAGAAATTAAATTTGGACCAGATCAAACTGGAGAGCAGACAAAATTACCTGAAATAGAGCTGAAAGGAGTGGCGAAGTAATGATTGAAATTCGTGATTTAACAAAAAAATATGGCTCCTTCATAGCACTAGATCATTTAAATCTGTCATTGGAGGAAGGGGTAGTGTTTGGTTTTGTAGGTGCCAATGGTGCTGGGAAATCGACAACATTTTCGATTTTAGCAACATTGCTTTCCCCTACTTCAGGCGATGCATTGATTAATGGAAAAAGTGTTATTAAGGAACCAAAAGAAGTTCGTAAACAAATAGGCTATATGCCAGATTTCTTCGGTGTCTACGATCAACTAAAGGTAGACGAATATTTAGATTTTTATGGTGCGAGCTATGGCATTGGCATACAGGAGCGTAAAGTATTAATACCGCAGTTACTAGAGCTCGTCAATTTAACAAATAAACGTTTTGAATATGTAGATTTACTATCGCGAGGAATGAAGCAGCGTCTATGTTTAGCAAGAGCCCTCATCCATGATCCAAAGGTATTAATCTTGGATGAGCCTGCTTCAGGATTAGATCCACGTGCACGCGTAGAAATGCGTGATATATTACGAAATTTAAAATCCATGGGGAAAACCATTTTAATTTCATCACATATTTTGCCAGAGCTAGCTGAAATGTGTGATGAAATTGGCGTTATAGATAATGGGAAGCTGATTGCTCATGGCAATGTTGCTTCTATTCAAGCTCAGTTACAAGGAGAAAAACGCATTGTCATAAAGGTTTCGGATAGATTAAACGATGTACGTGCATTTTTGGAGGAAGATCCACTTATTTCTTCAATAGATGTGATCGACAATCGATTGGAAATTGCCTTTAATTACCGTGGAACAGACCGCGATCAAATTATGCTACTGAAAAAAGCAATGCTTGCGGATTTACCAATTTATGCATTAAGTGAGGAAGAAAAAGATTTAGAGGATGTCTTTATGGCCATTACGAAGGGAGCGGACAATCAATGATGGAAAGGTTTTATAACCCCGTACTCGTGAAAGAATTGAAGTTACGCTTCCGTTCTTTTAAAAGCTTTTCAGGTTTAATGTTTTATCTAGCGGTGATTTGTATTTTTATCGCAGGGTTTTTACTGCTGACGACTGGATTTACTGGCAGAGGCTTCTTTAGACCTGATACGAGCTTTATGATGTTTGCCGTACTGACAATTTTACAAATGGCACTCGTTCTTTTCATTACCCCGAGTTTAACAGCAGGGGCAATTAGTAGTGAACGAGAAAAGCAAACATTAAATATTTTGCTAACAACGACACAAAGTTCAACACAAATTATTATTGGTAAATTATTATCATCAGTGGCGTTTTTAGTATTAATGTTAATCGCAGGGCTACCGTTGTATAGTTTAGTATTTTTATTTGGTGGTGTATCACCTTCACAGCTTATTTCAATCTTTTTATTTTACTTATTAACAGTCGTTGCAATTGGCAGCATCGGAGTTATGTTTTCAACTATTACGAAGAAAACCATTGTTGCCATGATAGCTACGTATGGCTCTATCATTTTTTTAGGAGGAATTACTGCGTTTTTCTTCTTCCTATCAATGGCATTCCATCAAATGGGCAATACGATCGCAACAAGTACTTCATTTATGACATACTTTTGGGCATCTATTAATCCAGGAGCTTTAATGCTTACACTGATTTCTCCATCTATGGGAGATGCGTTAACAGAGCTAAGCGGAGTAGAATTCCCCGTATGGATTACCTATTTAGTAATTTATATTGTAATTATCGTGTTAAGTTTATCGATTGCGATTAAAAAATTACGTGCCAATATGAAAAGTAATCGATGAGGAGGAAACAGCATGGAGCGTCGACAGCAATTACGAAAATTTATTCAGCGTGCACAAAGTAGTTTAACTTTTGAGAGAAGTCTTCCAATTGCACAGTACGGGTTGTTTTTAGCATTGCTTACGAGTGCTTCACTCGTCCTTGTATCAAGATTATTTGTATGGCCATATTACCGTCAGATTGCTGTTGCTACCTTTATTATAGGCATAGTTGCTACGGTTATTTTAATGTGGTGGCGGCGTGTGAAAGAGAAGGAAGCATTGCATGCGCTTGATCATTACTTTTCTCATAATGAATTAGTAACCGCACTATCTTTTAAAGATGATAAAGATCCACTCGTACAGTCTTTACTTGCGAAAGCAATGCAAAAGTCGGATAAAGCATTTACAGAATTTAAAGGTCGAAAAAAGAGTTTGTTTCGTCCTAAAGCATTCGTCGGACTTTTTGTGACAGCTGTCGTATTAGCAATACTTTATATGTTCCCAGCTGCAACGCAAATCGAGGCGATTGAAGTTGAAAAAGAAAAAGCGGTTATTGAGGACATTAAAAAAGAAGTTGCCAAGTTAGAGAAAAAAGCAGAGACAAAAGAAGTGAAAGAGCAGTTAAAGGAATTACAAAATACATTAAAAGAAACGCAAACAGCGGAAGAAGCGTTACGTGAAGTTGTGAAAAAGCAGAAGGAATTAGCTCTAAAAGAACAGCAATTAAAAGATAAGCAAACAGCGAATAATGAAGGCGCTGCAGACAATAACAATGATGCATTATCAAAAGAGGAAATCGCCCAGTTGAAAGAGCTTGCTCAGATGCAGCAACAGCTTACACAAAGTGCAAATACAACACAAACTGCAATGAGCAATCTAGGTAAACCAGCAAGCAATACGTTACAAAATGCGATTGCTAGTGCAAATAGTACAAATAATAACAAGCAAAGTAATGCCAATGCTAATCAAACTTCGGGTAACGCTCAGCCGAGTAGTCAACAAGGGCAAGCGGGACAGCAAGGGCAAAATAATTCACAAAATGGTTCCCAACAAGCAACAGGCAATGGGCAATCACAAGGCAATCAGCAAGGCCAGGGTCAAGGACAAGGCCAGGGTCAAGGGCAAGGTCAAGGTCAGGGTCAAGGTCAAGGGCAAGGTCAGGGACAGGGACAAGGACAAGGACAAGGCCAAGGAAGCGGCTCTGGTTCTGGTTCTGGAAAAGGTGCGGGGAGCGGTCAAGGTAGCCGCAACTTATTAACTACACCTAGACTTGGTGGAACTAATGAAACGTCTGTCGATAGTGGGCAATTAGGGGACGGTTCGCATGTATCGGAGCAACAAGGAAATGGGCCGATTACGAAAGGTTCTATCCGACCGTATGAAGAAGTAATTGGCTCGTATAAAGATAGCTATTTAGAAAGCTCTGAGCGTTTACAATTGCCGAAGGATTTACAACAAGTCGTGCAATCTTATTTCACGACTATTGAGCAGCAGTAGGAGGAGAAAATATGGCATTTACAGAACAACAGTATGTTGAAATGGGTACGAAATTACAACAAGTAAAGGATGAAATTCATCGCTTTATTGTTGGACAAGAAGAAGCAATTGATTACACGTTATATGCAGTCCTTGCAGACGGCCATGCGCTGTTAGAGGGGCTTCCAGGTTTAGGGAAAACGATGCTCATTCGTACAATTTCTGAAGTGCTCGATTTATCTTTTTCTCGTATTCAATTTACACCGGACTTAATGCCCGCTGATATTACAGGAACAAGCATGATTGAGCGAACAGCAGACGGCAGACAGCAATTTACATTCCAGCCTGGGCCGATTTTTAGTCAAATGGTATTGGCGGACGAAATTAACCGTGCAACACCGAAAACGCAAAGTGCCTTGCTTGAAGCAATGGGGGAAAAAACAGTTACGATTTTAGGTGATACGAAGAAAATGGCAAAACCATTTTTCGTTTTAGCTACACAAAACCCTATTGAAATGGAAGGTACATATCCGTTGCCAGAGGCGCAAATGGACCGATTCCTTTGTAAAATACTTGTTCCTTATCCCGAGAAAAGTGAGCTTATGGAAATTATGAAGCGGACAACAGGTGCGCAAGAAGTAAGCTTACAAAAAGTTTTGGATACAGATGGACTAATATTGGCACAACAAATGGTTAAGGAAGTGATGATTGCTGATGAGATGCTGGAGTTTGCAGCAGATCTTGTAGTGGCAACACATCCAGAAAGAGAAGAAGCTATAGATGAAGTAAAACACTATGTACAATATGGCAGTGGTCCAAGGGGCTTACAAAGCTTAATTAAATTAGCGAAAGCTAGAGCACTAATGAGTGGACGCTTTCATGTATCTGTAGGGGATATTAAGTCAGTGGCGAAGCCCGTATTCCGTCACCGAATGCTGCTGAATTATGAAGGGGAGGCTTCAGGTAAGACAGCAGATGATGTGATCGATGTGATTTTAGAAAAAGTACAGCAAGGCGTAAGTCGATGACAAAAAACATATTGCCCGAAGATTGGTTAGCGAAAATTAGTCGTTTCCAAGTGGCGACTGCCTCCAAATTGCGTGGTCAACATAAAGGCTCGCATCGTTCGCAGCGCTTCGGGGCATCCCTCGATTTCTCTGATTTTCGCGAATATCATTTAGGTGATGACGTGCGACAAGTAGATTGGAACGTTTTTGCAAGAACCGATAAATATTTTATTAAACGTTTTTTAGACGAGCAAGAAATGCGCGTGCATATTTTATTAGATGCAACAAAGTCAATGGGCGATTCGGCTAAATGGACGTTCGCAAGGCAAATCGTTGCTTCACTTGGTTTAATGGTACTTGGACGAGATGACCGTTTATCGTTTACTTATGTGCAAGATGACGTAAAGCCACCTTTTCGTCGGAAAGGAGCAATGTATCGTCGTGCATTTTTACAAGTTGTAACAGATATTGAAGAAGCAACTTACACAGCAGGCTTTGCACAAGGTGCATTAAAGGCTTTACCAAAGGATAGTACAGTGCTATTCATCGTGACGGATGGGCTTGAACCTATTGAGGAATGGGAGCAGTTATTGAGAAGATTACCCCGTTTTGCAGGTGATGTCCGCATTTTACAAATCGTTACGGAGGAGGAGCTATCCCCTCATTATGCAGGAGATGTGCGTTTACTCGACCGTGAAACAGGACGTGATGTAAATGTCACAATGTCATCAAAAGTACTAAATACGTATGAGGCAAGACGTCGCCAGCACGAAGAGGAATTTGAAGCGATTTGCCGTCGCTTTGGTGTACGTAAGCTGCAGCTTAAGGTGGAGGACGGGTTGCAACATGCAATCTTTCAGCAATTATTAAAAGCACATTGGATTAGGTGAGGTGAGCCGTTTTGGGCTTTAGTCAAATTATGTTTAGCTGGACGGTCATCATCCCGGTCATTGTCCTGCTCTATTATTTCTTTCGAAAAAAATATACCGATCAAACGGTGTCCTCAACACTTTTTTGGTCTGAAATTATGCAAGAAACAAGGGTTTCCCCATATTTAAAGCATTTACAAAAAAATGCGTTGCTCTATTTGCAATTGCTGGCATTGCTCCTATTAGTGCTTGCACTAATGAATCCGTATATGAAAAAAAGCACTATTGCTGGTGCGCAGACGATATTTATTGTGGATACATCTGCTACAATGCTCGCTGGCAAAGAGCAATCCACATTTGATGCACATAAAAAAGAAATGCAATCATTAGTAGATCAACTTGAAGGTCGACCTGTCACGTTAATTACAACTGGCAATACGCCACAAGCAGTATTACAGCAGGAAACGAATGTGAAAAGTATTGAAAAAGCGATACAAGATTTACATGTAACGTATGAAACTGCGCAAATGAATAAAGCACTTGATGTCGCACAAGCATTTGTCGGTGATACACAAACATCGATTTACGTCTTTACAGATTCACTTGATAAAAAGCAATTGCCGATGGAGAAAAATTCAGTAAAATGGCTCGTATATGGTTCTGAGAAGGGGTTAGCAAATGTTGCGATAACACGCTTTGCCGCTACGACAGATGGGCAATCTACAATGGCATTAGTGCAGTTACAAAATGATACCGACCAGAAACATGAGCTGACAATTGCACTACAAAATAGTCAAGGTGAAGTAGTAATTGAAGAGCAAGTTTCTTTAGCAGGAAACGAGGCAACGACTAAAACATTTAAAGATTTACCGTTAATGGATACTATAACAGCTAACATTAATGTGGAAGATGATTATGCGGTGGATAATAAACAATCAGTTGTGCTTCAAACAGCTACATCGAATATCGTTGTCGATCAAAACATGCATCAACTTATTCAAAAGGGCTTTCAATCGATTAGCGATCATGTAAAGATAGTACCGTCATTACAACTAACGGATAACGAAAATGCTACCATCGTAACAAACCAAACGTCATTACTTCAAAACATGCAGCGACCGTTAGTGTTAATTGGACGTGATGATGTAGAAAAAAAGGAAATCAATGGTGAGGTCAAAACAACGAGCGATGCTTTATTTGCATTTAGTGAGTTAAATGATATTTATGTAAGTGCTCTGTATCCTGCTTTTGATGGCTATAAGACAATTGCCACAGTAGCTGATAAACCATTTATTCAACGATCACCGCAAGGCGATATTATCGTTTTAGCTGATATTGCTGATACGGACTGGCCGTTATATCCTTCATTTCCGTTATTTTTATGGAGTGCGACACAACAATTATCTGAATCAGTAGGCTCTCTTGGCATTTTCGTACCAAATGAGCAACGTTCAGTTGCGTTAGCACAAGGTGATTGGAGTGTCTATTCTCAGGACGATGAATTTTTATCGACAATCACTAATGGCTTAATAACTGCACCGATGCAGCCAGGTATTTACACGGCTCGCTCAAGCAGTGAAGAAAAACGCCTTATCGTGCAACTACAGGCACCTGAACGTGTAATAGAAGAAGGGACAAGTTATACACTTGGCGAACTTCAGCCAAATGGTAAGGAAGAAGTATCAAAGGCTTCATTTGTTCCTTGGTTAATACTCATTATTTTATGTTTGCTTGTAGCAGAGTGGGAGGTGCAACGACGCCGTGGATTTACGAATTGATACGCCATTAGCCTTATTGCTATTAGTACCATTGTTTATATACTTTGGATGGTCTTATTGGCATGAGCGTATGCGCCTGAAAAAAAGTCATCTAGTCGTCATGAGCATTCGTGTAATAGCGATCGGTTGTTTGGTTTTCGCACTCGCAGCGCCCTATATTTTATTACCAGTAAAGGACGAGCAAGTATTATATTTAGTTGACCGTTCTGCTTCAATGAATAACACAGAAGCGGATATGACTAGTTTTATAGAGGAAAGTTTGAAATCGAAAAAGGATGAACAACTTGCAGGGATTTACTCTTTTTCATCAACTCTCCAAACAGAAGCGATTTTATCGAAATCTTTAAAAGAAGTTCCTAAATTTACAGAGGTTAAAGGAACTGACCAAACGAATATTGAGCAAAGCCTTCAACTGGCTACGGGTATTGTCGATCCGAAAAAGGCAACGAGACTTGTTTTACTAACGGATGCTAATGAAACCCAAGGCAGTGCGTTAGATTTTGCTACGAAGCTAAAGGGCTCCAATATTAGTATAGATGTCGTTCCGTTCCATCAAAACGTGACGAATGATGTGTCACTTAAAAGCTTTGTTACACCACAAGTAGCATACGTAGGTGAACAGCAGCAGCTTGTAACGGAAGTAAATGCTACAGCTGCAGAACAAGGTGAACTATTACTGTACGAAAATGATGAACTCATTCATCGCGAGTCGGTGGAACTTGCAAAAGGTTCAAATGTTTTCACATATAAACATACGGCAACTGCAGAGGGGCTTGTAAAATATGAGGCACAGGTGCAAGTTGGACAGGATGCTATTTTTGAAAATAATAAATTAACAAGTATTACAATGGTGCAAAGCGAGCCACATTTACTTATTGTTAACGGCTACGATACGGCATCACCTATTGCTGTAGCGCTAGGGATGAATTCAATTTCCTATGATGTGATAAATGCAGCAAGCTTGCCAAATGAACTTTCTAGCTATTTGCAATATAACGCTATTATTTTTGATAATGTACCAGGCCACTTAGTTGGTGAAGCGAAGATGAGTGTTATTGAGCAGGCGGTTAAAAACTTCGGTGTTGGCTTTACAATGGTCGGTGGTGAAAATAGCTTTGGCTTGGGTGGCTATTTCAAAACGCCGATTGAAACATTGTTACCTGTTGAAATGGAGATAAAAGGTAAAGAGCAATTACCATCGCTAGGACTTGTCATCGTACTGGACCGTTCAGGAAGTATGTATGGCTCAAAATTAGAGCTAGCGAAAGAAGCAGCCGCACGATCAGTGGAAATGTTACGTGATGAGGATACGCTCGGGTTTATTGCCTTCGATGATCGCCCTTGGGAAATCATCGAAACGGCCCCCCTTGGTAATAAAGAGGAAGCAGTCGATACGATTTTATCAGTGACGCCTGGTGGGGGTACGGAAATATATAGCTCCCTTTCAGCAGCATATGATAGTTTGGCAGATTTAAAATTGCAGAGAAAGCATATTATTTTACTAACAGATGGACAGTCGCAATCAGGCAATTATGAGGATTTAATTGAAAATGGGAAGGAACAAGGGATTACACTTTCTACAGTGGCGATTGGACAAGATGCAGATGGCAACTTACTTCAGTCATTAAGTGAAATGGGTAGTGGTCGTTTCTATGATGTTATTGATGAACAAACAATTCCCTCAATTTTATCCCGTGAAACAGCGATGATTTCCCGTACTTATATAGAGGACAATCCGTTTTATCCTACAATTTATAATGCAACTGGATGGAATACACTTTTTGCAAAGGGTGTGCCACAAATGAATGCATATATTGGCACGACGGCAAAGCAGGGAGCTGCTGTGATAGCTGAAAGTGAGAAGGAAGACCCTGTATTGGCCCTATGGCAATATGGGCTTGGTAAAACATTCGCTTTCACATCAGATTCGACAGGGAAATGGGCTGGTGACTGGGCAAGATGGCAGGAATGGGGATCATTTTGGCAAACAATCATTTCGCAAATGCTACCAAGCTATAATGATGTGGCCTATGATGTACGACTCGATACAGATGGCTCATTTCTCATCACTGATCCGACAAATGAAGCAGCATTTTTAGATATCGTCGCTGTCGATGAAGCGGGTGAGGAGCTTGATTTACAGCTTGAAACGATTTCCGCATCGCAAGTACGGGCAGTTGTGCAAGCGAAACCAGGATTGATTTTTTTCCGTATTGCTGACGAAGATCAGGCTATTTACCAGGCTGGTCTAAGCGTACCGTACAGTGCAGAATATGAATTACGTCCTGTGAATGAAACACTTGTCGAGCAACTAACGAAGCAAACGGGTGGCTCTGTCTTGAAAGAACCACAAGACGTGTTCCGTAATTTCACCAACAAAGGAGCAGAGCGCCAAAATATTGCAACATGGTTACTATTAACGGGGATGCTATTATTCTTCGTAGATATTACGATTCGACGCTTTGGTTGGAGCTTTATAACAAGGCATAAGAAAGAAAAGCCTGTTGAAGAAGCGACTGTCCAGTCAGAGGATACGAATGTTGCACAGTTATTAAAAGGAATGAAAAAACGCTCATAAATAAAAAACGATGGCACATTGAAAAACGCATGTGTCATCGTTTTTTTTATAAACATAGCTATTTCGCAATAAGAAAATGGGGCGCAGTTTTCCGTAGACTGCTAGCCATCATCATGCCAAGAAAGGCTCCGATTAAACTTGATGTAAAAAATGCAGGCATAAAAAATAATGCACCGACAGACGTTCCCATAAATAATTGCGCATATGGAACAGCGACTAATGAGGCAAGAATACCTGTGCCAAATACTTCACCAGCACCAGCAAGCCAATTGCTGCGACTGTATTTATAAGCAAAGGCCGCACATGCCGCACCGATGACGCTTCCAGGAATCGCTAAAAGGGAGCCTGTGCCTGTTAAGATACGAATCAATGCTGTAACGATAGCAACGACGATAGAAGGCATAGGACCTAATAGAATGGCACAGATGACGTTGATCGCATGTTGTACAGGATAGGCACGTGCAATGCCAGTTGGAATGGAGACAAAAATAGAGCCTGCTACTGCAATAGCGACTAATAAAGCCATAGTAGTTAGTTTTCGAATAGACATGATAGTTACTCCTTTTAGTTTTGTGCGATGAATCGCCGATAGAACTCAGTGAATCGCCGATAAAATGTGAGAAATCGCCGATAAAACCGTACAAATCGCCGAGAGACCTCACAAAATCGCCGATAGCACTGCCTGATGAATACAAAAAAGCCGCTTCCTAGTAACGAAAGGAAGCGGCCTTGCATTTTTAAATTACACAAAAGCAAGTGTCGCCACTTCCCTCCGCTAGTGTGAACTAGATCAGGTTCAAAGGGTCCGTATATGAACATATACGTCTCAGCCTTGTAAAGACTCCCCTAGTGGTGTTAAACGATTTAATTTTTCGATAATAAATGTACCATATTTGAAATAATTGTCAATGGACTAATTTGAATCAGGATGCATAAGATGTGGAGCCTTTTTTACGGTCCAAATGAGCGCTAGTAAGAAGCATGTCATTAAAATAATCGACCCGAATATATACGGACTGTTCATATCCCAGTCAAATAAAAGACCCGCAAGTGCAGGACCAATCATATTTCCAAGACTCATATAGGCATTGGTAAGTCCAGCGGCTAAACCTTGCTCATTGCCAGCAAGCTTAGAAATCAGTGTGTTGACTGCTGGACGTATAAGTGTTGTTGCCGTAGAGAAAATTGTTGCGACAACTAAAATTAATGCGAAGCCAGAAACAAATAATATGAGGAAGATTGCTACAGCAGCAATAAATAAATTGACTAATACAACTTTCATTTCCCCATAGCGCTTAAAGAGTGGTGTGATAATGAACATTTGCACAATAACACCGAATGCGCCACCTACAGTTAAGATGATTGCAATATCTGGAGGTGTATAGTTAAATTTCTCAGTTACAAATAATGATAATGTCGTTTGGAAATTGGCGATTCCGAACGAAAACACTAGCATAATAATAAGCATGACAAAGTAAGGCATTTGGACTGAACGCGCCATCTGCTTCGCAAGATTTTCTTGCTTTTGTGCTTTTTGAGCAGCAGTTGGTTTTGTAGAAGGTAATAACACCAACGAAAGGATAGAGGCTATAATAGCCGCTCCTCCAGCCATAAAGAATGGGAAATGCAAACTAACTTTAGAGAGGAACCCGCCAATACCTGGTCCAATCATAAAACCAAGAGACATAGCAGCACCTAACATGCCCATCCCTTTACCTCGTTCTTCATACGTTGTGATATCTGCTACAAATGCCATAATTGGAGGTGCTATAAAGGCAGAACCTAATCCTCCTAAGAAACGAGCAACAAAAAGCATCCACACATCTGTAGATAGCCCAAATGAAATTTGCCCAATACCAGTTACAATCAGACCAAAAACAATCAAATTTTTTCGACCATATCGATCCGAAAGATTCCCAGCAATTGGAGAAAATATAAACTGTGCAAAGGCGAACGTTGCAATTAACATGCCAAGAACTTGTCCTGCAGCACCAAATATGTGTAAGTACTTTGGCATGACAGGAATAATAATTCCGATACTCCCCATTGCGATAAACATATTAAACATTAAAATGTACAAAGCCGCCTTGTTTGACTTCTGCTGGGTCATCGTATACCCCCCTTTTTTCTATTGAAACATTCCTACAGTCTATCATAAAGAAATATTGCTTGGCTATCAGATTATAGTCGTAGGTGAATGACTTGGTTAGCGGAACGAAGACATTGTTTTTCCTTAGAATAATACTGTTAATTTCCGCTACTTGCGGTCTCTTTCCATGGGCACTGTAAGCCGCAACCATTTCGGTGCGCGTGGCCTGTTGCTTCGTACATGTTGTGTGTTACCGCAGGAGTCGCTGCCCGCCGCTCCAATCAACTGAACACATCGAAAGTGAAATTCTATATTAGAACGATTAAAAGAAAAAATGACAAAAGACATCAAATATTTAACTCTTGATGTCTTTTGTCGACTTTTTGAGAGAGAAAAATATTGTTTTTTCTCTTTAGTATTTATCGAATACTCATTTTAAATTCTAAAAACAATTCATTATATTTTCCTAAATAATCTGGGCCAAGGTTTTTATATACTTCTAATGTTTTACGTTGCTCCTCGGAAGGGTAGAAGCGCTCGTCAGCTACAACTTCTTTATCCATTAATTTTGTCGCTGCAATATTAGGAGTAGAGTAGCCTACATAATCCGCATTTTGAGCACCAGATTCCGCTTTTAACATAAAGTTAATAAAAGCATGTGCACCATCAACATTTTTCGAAGTTTTTGGGATAACCATATTGTCAAACCACAAGTTCGAGCCTTCCTCTGGAACAGCGAAGTCTAAATCTTCATTTTCGAATAACATATCTGCTGCTTGACCAGACCAAGTGAGGGCGACAGCCGCTTCATTATTAATCATCAAAGGTGTAATCTCATCACCGATGATTGCTTTCACATTTGGAGCGAGTGTAATTAGCTTATTTGTAGCCTGACGTAATTCTTGATTATTTAACGAGTTAAGAGAATGACCAAGACTATTTAAGCCCATGCCAATAACTTCACGTGCACCGTCTACTAAAAAGACTTTACGTTTTAACGAGGGATCCCATAAATCTTCCCAAGAAGAGAAATCTAAGTCACCGACTAAATCTGGATTATAAACAATACCTACTGTGCCCCAGAAATAAGGAACAGAGTATTCATTGTTATCATCAAATGGTAAATCGAGAAAATACGGATCGATATTTTTAAAATTAGGTATTTTCGTTTTATCTAAAGGAAGGAGTAGGTTTTCCTCCTTCATTTTTTCAATCATGTATTCAGACGGCACGGCAATATCGTAAGCTGTACCACCTTGTTTAATTTTCGTCATCATAGCCTCATTTGAGTCAAATGTTTCGTAAATAACATGGATACCCGTTTCTTTTTCGAATTGCTTTAGCAAATCAGGGTCGATATATTCTCCCCAGTTAAAAATAGTTAATGTATCTTTACCACTTTTACCACCGTTCGCACTCATGGCATCAGCAGCGTACATTAAAAGGGCGGACACGACAAGAATGGCAATGGTTGCTTGAATTAAATTTTTCATCGATGTCCCTCCGTTCTTTTATTTGTACGGCTTGTAAAGAAATAGTAGCCAACTACAACTAATATCGTTACGAAGAATACTAAACCAGAAATTGCGTTAACCGTTAACGAAATACCTGCACGTGCCATCGAGTAAATTTCAACAGATAATGTACTAAAGCCATTTCCTGTTACGAAAAATGTTACGGCAAAGTCATCCAATGAATAAGTTAAAGCGAGAAAGAAACCTGCAAAAATACCAGGCTGAATATATGGTAAAATAACGCGCATCATGACATCTTTTTTTGTAGCACCAAGATCTAAAGCTGCATCAATTAACGACTTATTCATCTCAAGCAACTTCGGTAAAACCATAAGGACTACAATAGGAACACTAAACGCTACATGGGCTAATAATACTGAAGCAAAGCCTAGTTTAATGCCAACCATTGTAAATAATATTAAAAAGCTTGCACCGATAATAACATCTGGACTAACGATTAACACATTATTTAAGGAAAGTAGGGTATTGCGCATTTTCGAATCCTTTACTGTCACAATACCGATTGCGCCTAATGTGCCAATAATTGTTGAAATAAGGGCAGAAAGCAATGCAACAATTACCGTGTTAATTAAAATCACGAGTAGTCTTGAATCCTCAAAAACGGCCTTGTAATGGTCCAATGTAAAGGATTGGAAGTTAGTCATAGAATCCCCACTATTGAATGAGTAAAAGACTAAGTAAAAAATAGGTGCATACAGGACGAGAAAAACGATCGCTAAATACACTTTTGCAGATGTAGAGAGTTTGCTCATCGTACGCGACCTCCTTTATCTTTTTGACCTGTAATAAGCATAATAATTACCATGAATAAAATTAAAAATACGGCAATGGTTGAACCCATGCCCCAGTTTTGCGTCACAAGGAATTGCTGTTCAATTGCTGTACCAAGTGTAATGACACGATTTCCTGCAATTAAGCGAGTAATCATAAATAGTGATAAAGCTGGAATAAATACAACTTGAATCCCTGATTTAACACCATCCATCGTCAATGGTAATACAACGCGACGGAATGTTGTAAAAGCAGATGCACCTAGATCGCGCGCTGCGTATACAAGCGTTGGATTTAGACGATCTAATGAGTTGAAAATCGGTAAAATCATAAAGGGTATGAAAATATATACGGAAACGAAGACAAAGCTAATATCGGTGAATAGCATTTGTTTCGGATCAAAGCCAAATACTTCAATAGCAGCGTTGATTGGACCATATAAACCAAAAATCCCAATAAACGCATATGTTTTTAACAATAAATTAATCCAAGACGGAATAATAATAAGCAATAACCATAGCTGCTTGTGTTTCGTCTTTGTTAAAAAATAAGCCGTCGGGTATGAAATAAGCAGTGTAAAGAAAGTGATTAAAAACGCATACCAAAACGAACTAAGCGTCATTTTTAAATAGACAGAAGAGAAAAAGGCTTTGTAGTTATTAAGCGTAAAATTGCCATGTAAATCTAGTAGGGAATAGTAAACAACGAGAGCAATCGGCGCAATAACAAAAAGTGCAATCCATAAAACGTATGGAAATAACGCTGATTTCGAAGTTTTAGTTTGCATCTTCGTCATCTCCATAGGATTCTAGACGTTTATCGAACTCTTCCTCAGTTTCATTTAAGCGCATTACATGAATGGCTTCTGGATCGAAGTCTAATCCTATTTCTGTCCCTACTTCAGCTTTTTTCAATGAATGAACAAGCCATTCATTGCCTGCCTTGTCATACGTGGAAAGCTCATAATGTACCCCACGGAATAATTGTGTATCTACCTTAACAACTAATTTTCCTTTGTCGACTGTTGTAATTTCTAAATCCTCTGGACGAATAACAATATCAATTTTCTCATTTGGTTTCATCCCTTGGTCAACACACTCGAACACTTTACCAGCAAATTCAACGGTAAAATCTTCTATCATCACACCGTTAACAATGTTTGATTCACCGATAAAGTCGGCAACAAAACGGTTAATTGGTTCATCATAAATATCTACAGGTGTGCCTGATTGTTGAATTTGACCTTCGCTTAGTACAAAAATTTCATCACTCATGGCAAGGGCTTCCTCTTGATCGTGTGTAACAAATACAAAAGTTTTGCCGAGTCTTTGCTGTAATTCACGAAGTTCATACTGCATTTCTGTACGTAGTTTTAAGTCTAATGCAGAAAGTGGCTCATCAAGTAAAATTACTTCTGGATCATTCACAATGGCACGTGCGATAGCTACGCGTTGACGCTGACCACCTGACATTTCAGAAATTTCACGATTTCCATAACCTGCTAAATTGACAAATTTAAGCGCTTCTGACACACGTTCTTTAATGTTTTTTTCAGGAAGCTTTTTAATGCGCAGTCCAAATGCAACATTTTCAAAAACGTTTAAATGGGGGAATAACGCATAATCCTGAAATACTGTGTTAACTTGGCGTTCATTAGCTGGAACAGTATTTATTTTTTTATCGTGGAAGAAGACATTACCTGTAGTAGGTTCTGTGAAACCAGCAATAATACGTAAAATAGTTGTTTTACCGCAACCAGAAGGACCAAGTAACGTATAAAACTTTCCTTTTTCAAGCTCTAAATTGATATTTTGTAGGACGACTGTACCGTCACTATATGATTTTGAAACATTTTCAAAGCGGATAATTGAATTTGTTGTCATTGAAGCGCCTCCTTAAGCTATAAATAAGAATCTGTTGCGACGAGTAAAATTTTCGTCTCATCGTCATGTGCATTAAAAATTTGGTGATGGTCGGCTGCGTCAAAATAGAGCGCATTGCCTTCACTAGCTATATATTGTTCATTCCCTAAAACGAGACGAATACGCCCTTTGACAATATAAATAAAAGTTTCAGATAGAGACGGCTCGAATTGTTTAAATTCACCATCAGCAGCAAGTGTCAAAAAGATAGGCTCCATTTCTTTCTCATTGGATGTAGGAATGAGCCATTGAATTTCATATTTTTTTTCTTCATCAGTATAGGTTGATTGATCTTCCTCAGTGTAGACAACCTTTTGTTCTGGTGCATCATCATCAAAAAATTCCTTTGGCGTCGATCCTAAAACTTCTAATAATGAAAAAAGCGTTTCAATAGAAGGCGAATTCAAATCTCGCTCCAGTTGTGAAATATAGCCTTTACTTAAATCAGTACGTTCTCCAAGCTCTTCTTGGGTAAGACCTTTTTTCAAACGAAGTGCTTTAATTTTTCCTCCAATTTGCATCCTTTCCCTCCTAGAAGAAGTTTAGCAATCATAAACTTTCAGAAAACGAAGTTTACTTTAACGAAACTTTTAGTTTACTAAAAACATTACTATTATACATAATAATAAAAAATTTGCAATCGTTTTGAAAGAAAAAAAGTAGAAGAAATTTATAGAAAAAGTGCATATGTATTTTCATGCAAATTTTTAGGCTTTTCCAGAATAAATTTGCGAAAAGAAGCGAATAACTAATGTGTAGAGTTGAATATTTTTGGGTATATGACAAATAATTGTCAATGCGTTGGAAACGATTAGCATAGAGAAGTGAACTTCGTTGAAAAACTGAGCTTTCTTTGCTATCGTAGAAGACGGTTCGCATGTGCGAATAGAATATAAAACTACATATTATTCGGAGGGATTAATAATGGCAGAACGCATGGTAGGTAAACAAGCCCCAGACTTCACAATGGAAGCAGTACTTCCAGACAAATCTTTTGGTAAAGTATCTTTAGAAGAAATTAAAGCACAAGACAAATGGACTGTACTTTTCTTCTACCCAATGGACTTCACTTTTGTATGTCCAACAGAAATTACTGCAATGAGCGATCGTTATGACGAGTTTGAAGACTTAGATGCAGAAGTAATCGGTGTATCAACTGATACAATCCACACACACTTAGCATGGATCAACACAGATCGCACTCAAAATGGGCTTGGCGATTTAAAATACCCATTAGCAGCAGATACAAACCATGCGATTTCAAAAGAATATGGTGTTTTAATTGAAGAAGAAGGTATCGCACTACGTGGTTTATTTATTATTGACCCAGAAGGCGAATTAAAATATCAAACAGTATTCGATAATAACATTGGCCGTGATGTTGATGAAACATTACGTGTACTACAAGCTTTACAAACAGGTGGTCTATGCCCAGCAAACTGGCGCCCAGGTCAAGCAACACTTTAATTACGGATTTTATGAGATAATTTGCGAGCATGCTCGAAAAAATCTAAACACCATTACGCTAGGACGTTATGGATGCATAAAATAAATAATGGGTCCCCACGATACGCTTGTGGGGATATTTTTTTCTAGGGAGGATTTTTAATGAAACTTCGTGAACAAATGCCTGAACTAGTAGGCGCAACAACGTGGTTAAATGGGGAAGTAACAAAAGCGGAGCTAGTAGGCGAAAAACCAACTTTAATTCATTTCTGGTCAGTTAGCTGTCATTTATGTAAAGAAGCAATGCCAGATGTGAATAATTTCCGTGATCAATTTAAAGATGAACTAAATGTTATTGCTGTGCATATGCCTCGTTCTGAAGCAGATACAGATTTAGATACAATTAAAGCTGTTGCAGCAGAGCATGATATTACGCAACCAATTTTTGTTGATAGTGAAATGAAGCTAACGGATGCATTTGAAAACCAATATGTTCCAGCGTACTTCGTTTTCGATAAAGATGGTCAGCTTCGTCATATGCAAGCTGGTGGAAGTGGCATGAAAATGCTAGAAAAGCGTGTAAATCGAGTGCTTGATGAAATGCGTAACGCATAATTTTGATTGTAGAAAGACGGGGATATTTACATCCTCGTCTTTTTTTAACTTCCATTATAGAAACGTGCAGATGGAATGTCATGGTATTTAAGAGATGCGTTTCATGCGTGCTCGAAAATATTTAAATGTTGTTAAGCTTATGTATAAATAAAAGTTGTATGATAGAATGTCGAAAGCTATAGATAGAATATATAAAATGGGGAATCGTATCCTGTTTTGACGATACATATGGGGAAATATAAGTTAAAATAAAGTAATTGTAGTTTTCGGAGGGATTTGTAATGATGAAAAAGGAATTTGCTGTCATTGGACTTGGTCGTTTTGGGGGAAGCATTGTTCGTGAATTAATGAGTCAAGGAGCGCAAGTAATGGCGATAGATCATTCATCAGAACGTGTGGATGAATTTGCTGCGATTGCTACTCAGGCTGTTATTGCAGATTCAACAGATGAATCGGTTTTAAATTCATTAGGCATTCGTAATTTTGAACATGTGATTGTCGCGATTGGCGAAGATATTCAGGCTAGTATTTTAACGACAATTATTTTAAAAGAAATCGGTGTTCAGCAAATTACTGTAAAGGCCCAAAATGATTATCATGAAAAAGTGCTAAGAAAAATTGGGGCAGATTTTGTCGTGCATCCTGAACGTGATATGGGGATTCGTATTGCTAATAATATGCTGTCTAATACGGTGCTCGATTACTTAGAGCTTTCAGATGAGCACTCTATCATGGAGTTAAAAGCAAATGATGCCATTGCAGGCTACTCTATTATGGATTTAGATATCCGCGCAAAATATGGCATTAACATCGTAGGTATAAAGCGTGGATCAGATATTATTGTTTCGCCACAGGCAAGTGACAAAATTTTACTTGGGGATATTATGCTTCTTATTGGTGCAGATGTGGATATCAATCGTTTTGTGAAAAAAGCGATGAAAGAATAAAAATTGGGTGCCAGGCACGCACACAATTTTAAATTTTTAGAAAGCTTGGGAGTAGGTTTAGCACATGTTCAAAATTAGAAAAGAACCATTAATGCGGTTTCTGAAAATTTTATTTCCAATCGTACTCTTAGCGATAGCTATTTATGAAATTCAGCAATCGTTAAGTGGGGTAGATGTTCATTTACTTCGGAATGAAGTTAGTCAATTGCAAATATGGGAACTGTTATTGATTTTTTTCATCGCGTTTTGTGCGATTACTCCGATGATTTTTTACGATGTCATTTTAACGAAACTACTAGGAATTAAAATGAAGAAGCGTACTTTGGTGAACAATTCATTTATCGTCAATACATTTTCGAACCTCATTGGCTTTGGAGGTTTAGTAGGCGTTTTTCTACGAAATTATTTTTATTCCAAATATAAAGAGGATCGAGAAGGTTTGCTGAAAAGTATTGCCACCGTTACTCTTTTTTATTTGACTGGCATTTCCTTACTAGCGTGGCTAATGTATATTTTCTTTTGGGACTTCCCATTGCTAAAAGAATATCGGTGGCTTTCAATTGCTGTTATTCTTGTCAGCTTGTATGTTCCCGCGTTTATTGGGATGCACCTTATTCGTTATAAAAAAGGGAGCTCCTTATCAATAAAAGTTTCTTTTCAGTTAATAATTACTTCAGTAGCAGAATGGCTTGCGGTTTTTTTTGTTATTTGGATGTTAACATTAATCTTGCACATTCCTATTGAGTTAACGACCCTTATACCAATATTTTTAATAGCCTCGTGTGCTGGCATAATTAGTATGATACCAGGAGGGGTCGGCTCATTCGACCTTGTTTTTCTGTGGGGGACCCAAAGTGTAGACATAGGCGAAGAAAAAGTACTTTTCTTATTAATTTTGTATCGCGTTGGTTACTTTGTATTACCATTTTTAGTATCTGTCCTATTATTTATTAAAGATTATTGGGAACGCTGGAATCGTTCTTGGGATGACTTACCAAATGTTATTTTTCAAAAAATTAGTCATAAGTTGTTAACGATATTAGTTTTTGTATCAGGTATTGTGTTATTGCTATCGGCTTCGGTACCAGGCGTTCTAAGTCGGCTAAAAATTGCTCAGGAGTTTTTATCATCACCCATTATGAATATATCCCATCAATTGACGGTCGCAGCAGCCTTTATCCTTTTAGGGTTGTGTAGGGGAATTAATTATAAGGTGAAAAAAGCTTATCAGCTTGCAATTATTGTGCTTGGTAGTTCAGCTATATTCTCCATTATTAAAGGCTTTGATTATGAAGAAGCAATCTTTTTACTAATTGTCGCCGTGTTACTTATGGCATCGAAAAAACAATTTTATCGAGAAAGTTATGTCCTCACATGGGGTGCCATCCTATTTGACATTGCTGCTGTTATTTTCATTACTACAATGTATTTGTTAATCGGCTATGTCAACTTACCTACAGCAAAAATTCATATTCCGACAGCGTTACAATACTATATTCTTACCGACTATCGGGATTTATTTTATAGTGCAATTATTGGTATCCTCATAGCGTGTATCATTTTTTACTTCGGCTATTTTACGCGCGGACCTAAAAAGATGGAGAAGCTCCTATCAAAAGAGCATGAAGATAAAATTAAAAATCATTTAATGGAATATAAAGGGACGGAGTTTTCTCATTTAATATTTTTGCATGATAAATTTGTATACTGGAATGAGAAAAATACAGTCTTATTTGCGTATCAAATAATTGCAGATAAAATTGTTGTGTTGGGCGATCCAGTAGGTCAAGAAAGTGATTTCTTACAGGCAATGGAAGAGTTTTTAGAGTTAGCAGATAAACATGGGTATACACCTGTTTTTTATGAGATAAACAATAAAATTTTCCCTTCTCTACATGAGCATGGCTATAGCTTTTTTAAACTTGGAGAGGAAGCATTTGTTGATTTAGAAAAATTCACGTTTACTGGTAAAGAAATGAAGAGTAGTAGGGCAGTAAAAAATAAGTTTGAACGAGAGAACTACACTGTTGCATTATTAAGCCCGCCTTATTCACAGGAAGTCATGAAAGAATTGCAAGAGGTATCAAGAAAGTGGCTACAAGGAAGAGCTGAAAAGGGCTTTTCTCTTGGCTTTTTCGATGAAAACTATTTGAGCAAGTCAAACATTGCTGTGTTAAGAGGAGCTCAAGGTGTGATGGGCTTTGCGAGTATTATGCCAATGTATGACGATGGCGAAAGAATTTCCGTCGATCTTATGCGCTTTAAACCAGGAGCACCGTCTGGCACGATGGATTTCATTTTTTTATCGCTGTTTGAATGGGCGAAAGAACAAGGGTATCGCGTGTTTAATATGGGCATGTCGCCATTATCAAATGTTGGACAATCGAGATACTCCTTTTTAAGCGAAAAAATTGCAGCACAAATATTTTTACATGGCCATTACTTCTATCATTTTAAAGGATTAAAAAATTTCAAATTAAAATATGCTGATTTTTGGGAACCAAAATATGTGGCGTACCGAAAAAAATCTTCATTACCATTTACAATGGCACAAGTAACACTATTAATAGGTCGCAAAAGAAAATAAGTAATTTTTAAATTGCAAGTAAGCATACTAGAAATGGAAATGTGCTGTAATTTTCCTAATTACAATGGAAGGAATGATGAAAATGAAACAGCTTGGGAACGTGATTGAGAAGTAGCATATAGAGGATATGCCACTTTTCAATAGTAAAAAAATAAATAATCATTGAAAAGAGGCTGCTTATGTACACAGATCAAGAATTAAACCTTCGTCCTATCATTGAGTCAGACTTAGAGCGCATTTGGGAGCTTATTTATAAAGACGAGCAACCAGAATGGAAAAAATGGGATGCTCCTTATTTTCCACATCAAGCTAAATCATTGCATGATTTTATGTTAACATCACAGCAATTTATTAATCAGAAAAACTTTTGGGCAATCGAGGCTGATGGCATTATTTGTGGCGTTATTTCTTATTATTGGGAGCATGAGCCTTCTAAATGGTTAGAAATGGGCATTGTTTTTCATGAGTCTCATAACTGGGGCAAAGGACTTGGCACTAGAGCCATGACACTATGGATTGATCACTTATTTTCAACGATGCCACTTGTCCGTGTTGGCTTTACGACATGGTCAGGAAATAAGCGGATGATTCGCGTCGGAGAAAAATTAGGAATGCAATTGGAAGCGAAAATTCGTAAAGTACGTTTTTACGAGGGTGTCTATTATGATTCTATACGTATGGGTTTGTTAAGAGAAGAGTGGGAAGCTAGACAAGTAAGCTTAAAGGAGCTTCCAATAATGAAATAACGTTTTGGCCTGTGTTCGATATTGTATCGAAGCAGGTCTTTTATTTTTAGTAAATGGAACATATTTATGTAAAATTGTGTTTGATTTCCTGTTATAGCTTTGTCATAATAAAGGAAATTTGAATAGCGAGGCAACAAGTTATGATAATAACTGAAAATTGTAATATACAGTCTGTGAAGCCAAACGATATTGAAGATGTTTATTCATTGTATTGTAATGAAGATGTCAGAGCCTTTCTCGGAGGGATACCAGATAAAAGCTACATTTATGCTTCTTTTGACAGCATGCTACAGGCACCTTATCCTAATTCCTATTTTTGCATTTCATTAAAAAATAAAAATGAGTTTATTGGTTTAGTATCGATTGATGCATATCATGAAAAATTAACATATGAGCTGAGTTATCAATTTCTGCCTCAATATTGGGGCAAGGGGTATGCGTTTGAAGTATTATTTGCCGTCATACATTATGGATTTGACAGCCTGAATTTATCGAAAATAGTAGCAGAAACGCAAACCGCAAATATCGCCTCCTGCCGTGTATTAGAAAAGTTAGGGATGCAAAAAGTAAAAGTTTTAGAAAGGTTTGGTCATGAGCAAGCTGTCTATCAGTTATTGAAAACAATAAAAAAGGATAGGGATAGCCGATGAGAAATTATATACAGTACAATGCCAATCAGCAAAACGAGGTTATGATTGCAATTCCTGCACTCGGAGAACGGAAAGAAATGTATGAAGCATTGGCCAAAGCATTACCAGAAGTGTGGATTGTAGCAATTGATTTACCTGGGCATAATGGGTTGCTAGACAATGATTTTTCATTTCAGTCATACAATAAGACAATAAAAGCAGTCATGAATGAATTAAACATGACAGAAGCGCATTTTGTAGGTAATTCAATTGGTGCATGGATCATTCAACATTTTTATAGAAACTATTCGACCGCAGTGAAGTCCTTAACATTATTAGACGGTGGCTACTATTTTCATGGAGACTATCATCTTGATGATGAAATGGAAATACAGTTGCCTATTATTGAAAGATTTGAAGATTTACAAGAGGCAATCCATGAAGAAATAAAGAGTATGGACATTGTACATGCGGAAGATAGACTATATTTATACGAATATTTTATTGGAAATTTTATAGAAGAGGACGATATTTACCGTCATCATAGTATGGTAGAAGCTTTAAATTATTTGGCGAAGGCAGTTGACCAACAAAATTATTGCATTGAAAAGGAAACGCCACTGCCAGTTTTATTATTGTTAGCAGATCATCAACAAGACGAGTTGTTAAATAAGAAATTAACTAAATTCCACGAAAGACAACCCACTTCGAAAATTATAAAAATCCCTAATGGATTTCATTTTTTACCACTTACTAATCCACAAGAGGTAGCTGGGTGGATTCGTAATACGATACTGTAGGGAGAAAACGAAATACACTTCTTTTTAAACTACCTCGGCCTATGAATTCAAAAACCTCGTAAAAGTTAAATGCTGCATTTCATTAGAATTTTAAATACTCGATGTAGAAAGCGAGTTTCGAATTAATCCATGGTTTTTTTAAACGTAAAGAGAGGGCACTCCATTTCTGGAATGCCCTCTTTTGCGTTGCTAGTATGAATTAGTTTTCTTCAATATCTTTACGATTTTTCTTTAACATTTTTGATAACATTTCATACACAATTGGTACGACAACTAATGTTAATAATGTTGAAGATAATAAACCGCCGATTACTGTAATGGCAAGGTCTTTAGAAATTAATCCGCTACCGCCACTGCCTAGTGCCATTGGAATCATTGCACCAATCGTAGCGATTGCAGTCATTAATATCGGTCGCAGACGAGTTGCACCTGCTTCTAATATTGCTTCACGCATACCGAGACCGTCGCGCTCCATATGGATAATGCGGTCAACAAGTACGATGGCATTTGTGACAACGATACCTATTAACATTAATAGACCCATCATAACTGAGACAGAAATGGTTTGATTTGTTACGTATAAGCCAACAAATGCACCAATTACCGCAAACGGTAATGAGAAGAGGATAGCAAATGGTGCTAAACCTTCACCAAACGTTACGACAAGAATGAAGTAAACGATGGCAATTGCGGCTAACATAGCCACGCCAAGTTGTGTGAATGTTTCCTGCATATCTGCAGCTACACCTGATACGCCTGTTGTCACACCTTTAGGTAAGTCTAACTTATCAATTTTCTTATCTGCTGCAGTTGTTGCTTTTGAAATATCATCGCCAATAATTGTGGCAGATACAGTTGCAAAGTATTCACCTTTTGAGCGTGATAATGAATTAAGCGTTGTACCTTCTTCGTCATCCACTAATTCACCGATCGTCATCGTTGTGCCTAAAGCTGTTTTAATTTCAGTATTTAGAACATCATCGATTGATAAGGCTGCTGCCTTTGCATCGCGTTTTACAATAACGTTAATGTCTTTACCATCGCGTTCAACTGTTGTTAATACTTCTTGTGATGTTGTAGAATTTAATGCCATGACGATTTGAGCAGTCGTTAAACCATATTGTAAGACATTTTCTTGCTCTACTTTTAAGACATGCTCTACATAAGGGTCTTCATTATCAGATTTAACATCCTCTAAACCATCAACATCTTTTAACGTTTCTTCAACGTCTTTTACAGCACTACGAAGGTTATCTAAGTTTTCACTGTATAATGTGTAGCTAACTTCATTTGATGACATTGACATTGATGAGAAGTTTTGGCTTTTCCATTCACCTGATTGGCCAATGTTAAAGACGTAATCTTCTACTTCTTCACGTGCCGCAGGGAAGTCCTCCATCTCTGGATCAAAGATTAGGTACATTAATGCACCACCAGCTCCGCCACCCATCATCATTGCTGAAGGGTCTGTGTTTGCAGCATCTGTAATAGAAACTTGTAAAATATCAATATCTTTACGTTTCATTAATTCTTTTTCTACTGTTGCAACATTTGCTTCAGTTTCATCTTTTAGCTCGCCAGTACTTGGTGTATATGTTAAATACATTACCTTTTCCTCTTGAGAACCCATGAAGCTAAAACCGATTAATGGTGTGAGGGCAAGTGAGCCAACAAGCATTAATATTGCAATCGTAGACGTAATAATTTTATGATTTAACGCTTTTTCTAATACACCTCTGTACCATGTAGCTAGTTTACCAACTTCTTGATGTTGGCTTTCTTTTTTCTCTCCATATATTTTTTTACGGAATAAGAAATGAGATAAAGCAGGTACGATTGTAATCGCTACTAATAATGACGCACCTAAAGCAAATGTCATTGTTAATGCGAAAGGCATAAATAGTTCACCAACCATACCACCAACGAAAATAAGTGGAGCAAATACCGCTACTGTAACTAATGTAGAAGACAAGATTGGTTTAAACATTTCGATTGTCGCTTCACGGATAAGGGCGCGACCTGTTAATTTTTCTTGTTTTAAGTGGATACGTCGATAAATATTTTCAACTACGACAATGGAGTCATCAATAACCCGCCCAATTGCAACGGTAATTGCACCAAGTGTCATAATATTTAACGTAATATCCATCCAGTTTAGTAATAGTAAAGCCATGAATACAGAAACTGGAATAGAAATAATTGAAATAATTGTTGACTTGAAATCGCGTAAGAATAGTAAAATAATTAATACAGCTATAGCGCCACCGAATACTGCCTTTTCAATCATTGTGAAGACTGAATCTTCAATTGGCGCACCTTGGTCAAGTGAGATATCCACTTTTAAGCCGTCAATTCTTTTTTCTTCATCTTTAATAAGGTCTTTTACTGCATTTACGACAGTTACTGTATTTGCATCTTGACCTTTCACAATTTGAATCGCAATGGCATCTTTACCATTTGTGCGTGAAACGGATTGTACTTTACCTTCAACTTCAATCGTTGCAATATCACCTAAGCGAACGAATGGAGAAGGTTGTGTTGCTGAAGGTGTGACTGGTATCAATAAATCTTTTAATTCATCAACAGATTTAACTTTACCATCTACGGAAACCGCTTGTTCACCAACCGTAAATTGATATAAACCGAGTGATAGAGACATATCACTTGCTTGGATCATTTGTTTGACAGTATCCTCAGTTAAGCCGAGAGTAGCCATTTTTTCTTCGTCATATTTAAACGAAACTTGTTCAATATGTTGACCAGTAATAGTTGCAGAAGCAACACCGTCGATTTTTTCGATTTTAGGAAGTAATATATCTTCTACTGTTGATGTCAGATCAACGATATCTTCCTTAGAGCTACTTACTGATAATGCGACAACAGGCATCATGTTCATGCTAATTGCCATAATTGTAGGTTCTTGTGCACCTTCAGGAAGTTTCACATTATCTAAAGCTGACTCTAACTGGCGTTTTTTTTCATCCATATCAATGCCATAGTCATATTCAACTTGAACTTGTGCAATGTTGGATGAAGAAGTAGAGTAAACTGCCTTAACATCCTCTAAACTTTCGATTGATTTTTCAAATGGAATGGAAAGTTCATTCATGACTTGTTCAGGCGTTGCACCTGGATAAACGCCCATTACAATTAAGTATGGAATCGATATATCAGGGATTGATTCCATTTTCATTCTTGTACCTGAATAAATACCAGAGACAGTGATGATAATTGTTAATAACCACACTGCCAATTTGTTCTTCAATACAAAATTAACTAAACCTTTCACCTTCACACCTACCCTTTATTGACTTACTAGATTCAATTATTTATACTAATGACTAATCGGTCATTTGTCAATGAAATGCATTAGGAGAGATTTAAAAATATGTCAAAAAAGCAACTGATTATGGAGAAAGCATTAGAACTGTTTTCTGAACAAGGCTTTGAAGCAACGTCTGTGCAACAAATTACAGAGCGCTGTGGGATTTCTAAAGGGGCATTTTATTTGTCTTTTAAAACAAAAGATGAATTACTTTTTTCAATGGTTGACTACTTCCTACAGCAATTTATAGCGGATATTGACCAAGTAGTCAGAAACATGAACAACAAAGATGTAGTATTGGTAGATTTTTATAAAGGTATTTTTCAAACGTTTAAAAAACATTCAGCTTCTTCGCGTGTGTTTTTTAATGAAAAAGTATTTCTTACAAAAAAAGAGCTGTTTCATAAAGTAAGTGCCTATGAAGCGGATATGTCGAAGTTTATTGTCCAAATGCTTGAAGAGCTTTATCGAGAAGAGCTACAAGAGACGATATATGATGTTATGTATTGTGTAAAAGGATTTGTGAAAGGCTATGCAGAGCTGTTTATGTTCTCAAATTTGCCGCTTGATTTAGATCAATTGGCAAAATCATTAGCCGAAAAGACAGATATTATTGCTCGTCATACGACAATTCCTTTTATTACAGAGGAACTCGCACAAATTGTAGCAAGACCTTGTGAAGAGGAAGTCACGCAACAATCCTTATTGCAGTTAATCGAACAAAACATCCAGAACTTAGAGCCATCTATTGAGCGTGAATCATTAGAGCTATTAAAAAATCAAGTAGAACACCAAACATACAGTAAACCGATTATTAAAGGTCTAATTGAAAATATTCGCCTACAACCAGGGTGTCAATGGATCGCATATGTATTAGATAAATATTTCTAATTGTACACATTGAATTAGAATTGTTCACAAGGCGTAATAGTGGGCAATTCTCTTTTTTTTTATACAAATTGGATTGAACAAGATGTTTCGTTTTCAATGGGGAAGGAAGCATATTCTAATACTATATACGTTCGTTGTTAAAGGAGGTTTCAATATTTTAGTAATTTATTTCATTAAATTTGAAATCGTTCAAAAAGCCTCATCGCGAAACTAGTTGAAAGGATAGGTCATTGAGTATCGGTAACCTAATTTAACGGCGTCTAACTACATACTGCAACTCTATAATATTATGGAAATAAAATAAAGTGTATAAATAGAAAAAGCTACGCAAATAATGCGTAGCTTTTTAATTTAAAAGATTATACTTCCATAATAATCGGTAAAATCATCGGACGACGTTTAGTTTTCTCGAATAAGTAAGGTCCTAAAACGTCCGTAATTTCATTTTTAAGCTCAGTCCATTGTGGCGTTTTGCTTTGGATGGTTTCGTTAAGATGACGGTTCAGCATTTTTTGTGCTTCATTAATCATCGTACCTGATTCACGCATATAAACAAATCCACGTGAAATAATATCAGGACCAGAAACAATTTTTTGGTTTTCCATATCTACACTTACAACCACTATTACTAAACCTTCTTCGGAAAGTATACGGCGGTCGCGCAGTACGATATTACCAATATCTCCAATGCCGTTACCATCAATATATACATCGCCAGAAGGGATGCGACCTGCGACGTGTGCTTCATTTGCACTTAATGCAAGTACATCACCATTTTCCATTACGAAAGTATTTTCAAGTGGCACATCACAATCTTCTGCTAAATGTGTATGCATTTTTAACATACGGAATTCACCGTGAATAGGCATAAAGAATTTTGGCTTCATTAATCGAAGCATTAGCTTTTGTTCTTCTTGTGATCCATGACCAGATGTATGGATATTATTTAATGCACCGTGAATAACTTCAGCGCCAGCACGGAAAAGTAAATTAATGATTTTATTTACGCTAACCGTATTACCTGGTACAGGTGAAGAAGAGAAGACAACTGTGTCCCCAGGCTGGATTTGAATTTGACGGTGTGTACCGTTGGCAATGCGAGATAGAGCTGCCATTGGCTCACCTTGAGAGCCTGTACATAAAATCATCACTTCGTTTGCAGGTAAACGGTTAATGCTTTGGGCATCAATAAATGTATCTTTTGGTGCGTTGATATAACCAAGTTCACGTCCGATTGTAATGGCATTATCCATAGAACGACCGAATACGGCGATTTTGCGTCCGTATTTAATGGCTGCATCTGTTGCTTGTTGCAAACGGTGAATATTTGATGCGAATGTTGCGAAAATAATACGACTATCAACCTTGCGGAAGATTTCGTCAATACTTTTCCCAACTGTACGTTCAGACATTGTGAAATTTGGTTTTTCAGCATTCGTACTATCAGATAGTAGGCACAGCACACCGTCACGACCGATTTCGGCCATTTTTGTTAAGTTTGCTGGCTCGCCTACTGGAGTAAAGTCGAATTTAAAGTCACCTGTATGCACGATATTGCCAGGAGGTGTTTTTACGACGATACCATAAGCATCTGGAATACTATGCGTTGTTCTAAAGAAGCTTACAGATGTTTTTCTAAATTTAATAACATCATCTTCTTTAATTTCGATTAGTTTAGTTGTACGTAGTAAACCATGCTCTTCAAGTTTGTTGCGCAATAAGCCAAGTGCAAGCTTACCACCATAAACGGGAACATTCACTTGACGTAGTAAATAAGGGATACCACCAATATGGTCTTCGTGTCCGTGTGTTATAAATAACCCTTTAATTTTATCGACGTTTCGTACTAAATACGTGTAATCAGGAATAACATAGTCGATTCCGAGTAAATCGTCTTCTGGAAATTTTATTCCGGCGTCAATTAAGATGATTTCATCTTGAAATTGAACGCCGTAAGTGTTTTTGCCGATTTCGCCCAGTCCGCCGAGCGCGAAAACAGCTGCTTGGTCATTTTTAACAAACTTCATGTTTGTTAAATTTCCTCCAAGACGAAGTTCGGGCTTGCTTGTTCGTAGTCTAAATAGTTACCTTCAAGCAGTTGGATGAACTCAATGTTGTAATGACGGTCTTGTAACTTTTGACGTACTTCACGTTCTGAAGCAGCTTCAAGGTATAGACTTTTAGTGTTTTCGCGAACTGGAATCTCATTTGCTTTTTCTTGATAATAAACTTTGTAAATCATAGTTTGCTCTCCTTTAATTGCGTACATTATTATTGCAGATTTGGCTATTACCACACACGTACTACAAGAAAAAACCGCGAATTTCTAGTATACTTCAAACTAATAAAGAAATGAGCGTTTGAATTTCTTGTATCTCAATACTTTAATCTTGCACTTTTCATAAGGCAGTGAGACAGTGGTTGCGCATAGTCAAATAAATGCATTTCCTTTATATTATCACGCGGCTACTCTAAAATAAAGAAAAGCCCTTCAAATAATGAAGGGCAAATGTTAGGCAATTGATTTTTTTCCGAGTACGCCGCGAAGTTGCTTCAACAATTTTTGCTTTAGTTTCTTCAGCATGGCACATCACTCCTTAGGATCATTATAATTAAAAACGATACCTGTGTAAAGTATTTTGCCTTTGCAATATATTACATAAAGAAAGGAATTATAGAATGAATAAAATCTTATTTTTTGATGTTGATGGTACACTTTATAACAGCGAAAAAATATTGCCAGCTTCGGCAAAGGAAGCGTTATTAGAGGCTCGTCGTAAAGGCTATGAGATTGCAATCGCCACTGGACGTGCACCGTTTATGATTCAATCATTATTAGAAGAACTTGATATAAATACGTATGTGACCTTCAATGGACAGTACGTTGTTTATCGTGGTGAGGTTGTCTATACAAATGGTGTTGACAGAGATGAGTTAGCGAAAATTATTGCTTTTGGTGAAGCGCGTAATGAACCAGTTGTTTTTTTAGACGACAAGCGCATGATTGCGTCAGTTGGAGGACATAACATGGTATCTGAAAGTCTCGGTACTTTAAAATATCCATATCCAGAACTAGACTCATCTTATTATATGCAGAACGATGTATATCAAACACTGATCTTCATGGAAGAGAAAGATGAACATTTATATTCTGAAGCCTTTCCGAATGTTCAGTTTGTACGTTGGCATCCCTATTCATGTGATATTTTACCTAAAGGAGGCTCGAAGGCTGCGGGGATAGAAAAAGTGCTTGCAAAAATGGGGCTTACGTTAGAAGATGCCTTTGCTTTTGGTGATGGGATTAATGATATCGAAATGTTAGAGGCTGTTGGCACAGGCGTAGCGATGGGAAATGGTCATGAAAGAGTCAAGGCAGTTGCTTCGCATATTACAGATCATGTAGATGCGGACGGACTTGCGAAAGCAATGCGCTATCTGAAGATTATCTAAGTGCCAGTCACCCAAACAATTCTGAATTTTTATGGCACTGCTAGTAGGGCTAAATAGGTGAAAACCCACGTAAACCCCTGCGGGAACACACGTAATGTAAGAAGCAACATGCCACTCGACAGCGAGGGTTATAGCTTCCGTCGTGCCCGCAGAAATAACGTGGGTTTTTACTTTAGGAGCTTGTTGCGTTAAATAGCAACGACTTTTAGTTCAATTCCTGCTTCGCTATATTTCACTACCGTTTCTTTCGAGAGCGAGTTATCTGTAATAATCATGTCGACCTGATTTAACGGGCACACTTGAATTGCAACATCTTTATTAAATTTAGAAGAATCTGTTGCGACATAGACTGTTTGCGATATATTAATGAGCTGTTTCCTCGTCATCGCCTCTTCTACACTGAAATCGGATATACCCTTTTCTAACGTTACCCCACTTGCACATATAAACGCCTTATTAATATTCAAATGCTCGAATCGGAAAAGAAAATCATTTGAAGTGACCGACTTTTCTGAATGTCGTATCTTCCCGCCGATAATCATTACTTCAATAGTAGAGCCGATTAAATCAAATGCCACAGGTAGAGAATTTGTAACAACCGTTAGTTTTTCCTTTCCTAAAAGAAATGGCGTCATCTGATAGGTTGTTGTGCCGCTATCAATAAATATGCAATCACCATCCTCTACTAAAGAGGCACAAGCTTTTGCGATAGCAATTTTTTCTGTTAGTTGCTGCGTTAACCGATTGTCCATTAACCCTTCGACAGGTTCAATATATTTTACGCCTCCATAAAATTTCTCGATTTTCTTCTCTTGTACAAGTAGTTGAATATCTCTGCGGATAGTTTCCATTGATACATTGAATTCTTTTGTTAAGGTCACTAATTTTACGACCTTATTATTGCGCACATATTGCAAAATTTGTTGTTGCCTTTCTAATGTGAACATTCCATCACCTCTATTTGTTATTTACTCAAAGTAGTAAAGACTTTGTCAACAGTTGGTCAAAATTTACTCAACATTTACACAAATATGTATTTTCCCTTTACAAATTGCCTCTATACTGTGAGTAACAACTCAAAAGGAGTGAGCGATTTGTTGGAACTAAGAAATATTTCAAAAAGCTATAAAAATAAAAAAGTATTAAATGATATAAATTTAACGATTGGCTCTGGAGAAATAGTTTCTTTATTGGGACCGAGTGGTTGTGGCAAAACAACATTACTCAACATTGTTCTAGGTCTTACAGAACAAACGGATGGACAACTTTTTTACAATGGACAAGATATATCGAAACAATCGATGCAGGAGCGTGGATTTAATATCGTTTTCCAAGATTTTGCGTTGTTCCCACATTTAAATGCCTACGACAATATCGTGTATGGGTTAAAAAATAAAAAACAGCAAATGACAAAAAGCGAGATACAAGAGTATGTTGATTTTTTAGAACTAGCACCACATTTACATAAGAAGGTTCACGAATTATCAGGTGGGCAGAAACAACGCGTATCAATAGCTAGAACCCTTGTAATGCAACCGAAAATATTATTACTAGATGAACCATTAAGTGCGCTGGATGGAGTAATTAAGGAATCCATTAAAGAACGCATTAAATCGATTGCACGACAATTTAATCTAACAACTATTATCGTGACCCATGATCCTGAAGAGGCACTTACGTTATCAGATAAAGTTCTCATTATTAATGAGGGAACTGTTTCACAATATGGTACACCTCATGAAATATTAAAATCGCCAAAAAATCAATTTATCGAAGATTTTATCTTAAGGCAACTTCACATTAAACGTCATAACATCTACCAACTGTTTGGAGAATCCTATGCTTAAAACGAAAAAAATGGTGAAAATTTTGTTTATGCCCATTGCCTTCTTTTTTCTCTTCTTTTTAATTGTGCCATTGCTTTATATGTTTTGGCAGTCCTTGAAAAAAGGCAATAGCATAACGTTACAAAACTATGTAGAAGCATTACAGAGCGTCGAAATACGTGAAGCATTTCTCAATAGTTTTCAAGTATCAATCGTAGCTGCAATTATCACAACCTGTTTAGCGTTTGTATTGGCTTATGCATTACATTTTACGACGATGAATCGGTCTGTTAAAAAACTTGTACACGTAGGGATTACATTACCGATGCTGTTGCCGACAATCACCTATGGTTTTGTACTAATTTATACATTTGGTAATCAAGGCATTATTACTAAATTAGTCGGACAGCCTATTGTGAGCATTTATGGATTTAATGGCTTGTTGATTGGATATGTGCTTTACACATTACCAGTTGCCTTTATTTTAATGCAAAATTCGATGCAGTATATCGATAAACGGTTTTTACTCGTTTCTATGCTGATGCATGATAAACCGTCACGTCGATTTTACCATACCGTACTTCGTCCAATGATAGGAACAATTGGTGGCGCTTTTATTTTAACGTTTATTTTAAGCTTTACCGACTTTGGAATACCCGCATCGGTAGGAGGGAGCTATAAAGTTATTGCTACTGAGCTTTATCAAGCAATGCTTGGCTCTATTGTGCGATTTGAGCAAGGGGCAGTGATTTCTGTATTGATGCTTGTGCCTGCAGTACTTGGTATCGTGATGCTAAGTTTGCTAGATCGATTTAATTTTCAATATAAGCATGCTAGCCAAAGTGAGCTAGTCGTACATCGTCTGCGAGATCGTGTATTTACAGTATTTTCACTAGCATGTGTGAGTTCAATTTTAATCATTTTCTCGACAATGTTCATTGTGCCATTTACAAAGGGATATCCATATGACTTTAGCTTCACATTGGAACATATTCAAAATGTTTTAGCAGAAAAGAATTTAACGAGAGTTTATTTGAATTCACTAATTGTAGCCTTCTTTACAGCCGTATTAGGTGTTTGTATAGCATTTGTTTCAGCTCTTCTCAATGTCAGAACACCACTGAAAGGCAGGAAAACGATAGATATTATGTCGATGGTTACGAACACTGTGCCAGGAATGGTTCTTGGTCTTTCTTATTTGTTTTTCTTTAATGGAAGCACGCTAAAAGGAACCTTCTTTATTATTGTTGCCTATACTGTCGTTCATTTTTTCACAACACCGTATTTGATGGCGAAAAACTCCTTGCAAAAAATGGACCCAACTTGGGAAGTAACGGGGGAATTGTTGAAAGACTCCTGGATACAAACGGTGGTACGCGTTATTTTGCCGAATATCCGTCCAACTATTTTTCAAATGTTTAGCTATTACTTTTTAAATGCCATGGTGACGGTAAGTGGAGTAATTTTCCTTGTCAGTACGAAAACAATGCTTGTCTCTACACGTATTAAAGAGCTTCAGCATTTTGCGAAGTATACAGATATTTTTGTTCTCTCCATTTTTATTTTATGCACTAACCTCATTGTGAAATTAGGCTGTGATTATATAACAACAACTAAAGAAAAGGGTAAGGAGATGGAATGATGAAAAAGTCAACAATCATGATGTTAGGTAGTGTGAGTTCTGCAATTGTATTGGCTGCGTGTGGCAGTGCGGAGGCTGATGCAAACAAGCAAGTCATCATTTATTCAAATGCAGATGATGAAGCGATTGAGGTAATGCAAGCGACATTAGATAAGAAAGGTTATGAAGGCAAATATATCATCCAATCGTTTGGCACATCTGAATTAGGTGGGAAAATGATGGCAGAAGGTACTGATATTGAAGCGGATGTTGTAACGATGGCTTCTTATTTTATTGAAAGTGCGCAAACATCTAAATCCATGTTTGTTGACCTAACCTCTGACTTAAAGCCATTAGACGACGGTGGATCAACCTATGCATTACCGATTTTAGGAAACGTAGGATCAATTTTTATCAATACTGATTTATTGGCACAAAAAGGGCTACCTGTGCCGAAAACAATAAAGGATTTAACGAACCCAGAGTTTAAAGATTTAGTGTCATTTCCAAATATTTTAGATTCATCTACAGGTTGGTTATTAGTTCAAGCGATTATGAACGAATATGGAGAAAAAGAAGGGAAGCAAGTATTAGCGGATTTAATTAAAAATGCTGGTCCACATATTGAAAGCTCAGGTTCTGGACCTATTAAAAAGGTGAAGACAGGGGAAGTAGCTGCAGGATTTGGTTTACGGATACAAGCAATTGATGCAAAAAATGAGGGCTTACCTATTGACTATATTGATCCAACTGAAGGCAACTTTACGTTAACGGAATCTGTTGCTGTTGTAGATAAAGAAGGCGATGAAGCAATGGCAATTGAAATCGCAAAGGTAATTGCAACAGAGGCAAGAACAGATTTATTAAAGCAATATCCTGTAGCGCTTTACGAAGGTGAGCAAGTCGAAGATGAATATGTTCCGCAGTACTTGAAAAAGTGGGATACGACGTTAACTGTCGATTTATTAGAAAAACATCAAGCATTCTTTAAAGAAGCACAACAATAAAGGAGCATAAAGACATGAATAACTACAAATTATTAACACCAGGTCCATTAACTACAACGGAAGCAGTCAAAAAGGAAATGTTAATGGATCGTTGTACATGGGATGACGACTATAAGCAAGTAACACAAACAATACGTAAAAAGCTAGTAGAACTCGCACAAGTGGATGAAACAATGTATTCAGCAGTACTCATGCAAGGTAGTGGTAGCTTCGTTGTGGAATCGGTCCTAACAACGACTATTTGTGACCTTGATAAAGTCCTTATTATAACGAATGGTGCTTATGGAGAACGTATAGTAGAAATGGCGAAAGCCCTTCAGTTGCAGCATGTCGTTTATTGCGTGCCGTATAATGAGCAACCATCGCCTTTAGAAGTGCGAACTATTTTAGAAAACGATGAAAGCATTACACATGTAGCGGTTGTACATTGTGAGACGACAACGGGAATATTAAATCCGATTAATGAAATAGGAGAAGTTATTCAATCATTTAATAAAACGTTTATTGTAGATGCGATGAGTAGCTTTGGTGGTGTGCCAATGGATTTGTCAAACGGACATATTGATTTTTTAATCAGTAGTGCAAACAAATGTATTCAAGGAGTTCCAGGTTTTGGGTTTGTCATTGCGAAAATTGAAGCGTTAGAAAAATGTAAAGGAATAGCCAAAAGTGTTGCATTAGATTTATACAGTCAATGGCAAGTGATGAAAGTGGATGGGAAATGGCGTTTTACATCACCGACACACGTTGTTGCGGCATTTGCGAAGGCGTTGGAGGAACTAGCTGAAGAAGGCGGTATTGAGGCGCGCTACAATCGCTATGCAAAAAACAATGAACTGTTGCGTGAAAGATTATCGCGATGTGGATTTAAGGCCTACATTTCTGAGGAAGTTCAATCACCTATTATTACAACGTTTTTATATCCAAATGAAGCATTTTCTTTCGAGCATTTCTATCAAGAGATGAAACAAGCAGGCTTTGTCATCTATCCAGGGAAGCTAACTGATGTTGATACATTCCGAATTGGTAATATAGGGGATGTTCATGAGGAAGATATTCAAACATTATGCAATGTTATTGAAAACTATATGGCGGTGAAAAATAATGAAAATTGAAGCAGTGATTTTAGATTGGGCAGGTACAGCGGTTGATTTCGGATGTTTTGCTCCAGTAAATGTTTTTCTCACAATTTTTGAAGATGCAGGTGTAACGGTGACACTGGAAGAAGCACGTAAACCGATGGGGATGTTGAAAATTGATCATATTCGAACGATGCTTGAAATGACAAGAATAAGTGAGGCTTGGGAACAACTATATGGACGTGCATATACAGAGCAGGATGTACAAGCATTATATTCACAGTTTGAAACGAAGTTAATGGAATCACTAGCTATGTACACCGACCCAATCCCACATGTAATAAAAACGGTTAATCATTTAAAACAGGCAGGCATAAGTATAGGCTCTACAACAGGCTATACTAAATCTATGATGGAAGTAGTGACTCATCACGCTCAGGAAAAAGGGTATAAGCCTGACTTTTTAGTTACGCCAACTGATGTAGGAGATAAAGGGCGTCCGTATCCTTATATGATTTTTAGAAATATCGAGGAACTTGGCATTCAAGCAACGAAAAAAGTAGTAAAAGTAGGGGATACTACTTCGGATATGCAAGAGGCATTAAATGCAGGGGTTTGGGCTGTAGGTGTCATCATCGGTAGTTCAGAAATGGGTTTAACAGAACAGGAGTTTATGCGTTTATCTGCTGAAGAGCGAGCGGATGCTATCGAAAGAACAAAAGCTGTTTTTGAACAAGCAGGTGCGCATTATACCATTCAAACAATGCAAGAACTGCCTGCACTAATTGAAACAATTAATGCACGATTAGTTTAAAATAAAGCTCTTAAAGCGAAAAAGTGTTAGATTGACTGTCATCAATCTAACACTTTTTGCAATAAATAAAACTTTGCAGAGAGCAATAGTTGATGGTAGCGGAGGCGGCGACTCCTGCGGGAACAGCACACAATGTAAGACGCAACAATCCCGCGCGTTAGCGAGGGTTGCGGCTTACGGTGTGCCCGCGGAAAGCGTCCGCCGTAGCGGATATCAACCAATAGCCACTAGCTTGTCTTAGTCGCGTTCGTACGGTGTAGCGTTTGGAATTTCTGCGAATGGATTTTTTTCGTTAATACGATCATAAAACATGACGCCGTTTAAATGGTCTAATTCATGCTGGAATGCAATAGCTGGCAAGCCTGACAGACGCATTTTTTTCTCTTCACCGTCGATTGTTTTAAATTTCACTGTAATGCGTGCATGACGAGGCACGTAACCAGGTACATTACGATCAACAGATAAGCAGCCTTCACCAGTCGGCAAATAGGTATTTTCAACAGAGTGGCTGACGATTTTAGGATTGATAGCAACAAAGCTAAGTTGTTCGCCTTGGTCATCTTTTAAATGAAGAGCAAACATTCGATGTAGGCTGTTTACTTGATTAGCGGCTAAACCGATGCCACTACGTAAGTCATACTTATCAGCCATTTCTGGATCCTGGCTATTAATTAAAAATTGAAGCATATCTGTAGCCAGTTGTTTTATTTCATCAGTTAAAGGGAATTGAACTTCTATTGTTTTTGTGCGGAGAGTCGGATGACCTTCGCGAATTATATCATCCATTAAAATCATGAGTAAATCTTCCTTTCAATCTTTGTATTACCTTACTTATAAGTATACATCACGCATCGAAACATGCACATGAAAAAAGACTTTATTTGAATAAACTTAAAAATATTTTATGTTGCTATTAGATTATAGAGAACTGGGGTATTCTACTATTGGTAATTATGTATTGAAACGTAATGTTTGTGCGCTTGATGAAAGTTGTTGTAATACAGATTTACTTAGTTAGTAATACAGTATGGGACAGTCTATAATAATCGTTTTTGTAGAAAAATTCTTTAGTATCAGGCGTAATATATGATTGACCGACAGTATTTTATTCAGTATACTGAGTGCTAAGAATAAGTTGTACTAGTTAAAAAGTGATTTATTTTAATACAGTTGAAAGGGAGATGTGACAAATGAGCAAGAAAAACAATAATATTTTTGATCCACAACAAACGCTAGCTGAAATCGAAGAAAAGTTTGAAATGTTTCAAATTTTGAACGAAGAAGGCGAAATTATAAATGAAGAGGCAGATCCGAAATTATCAGATGAAGAGCTAGTTGAGTTAATGACGCGTATGGTTTATACACGTATTTTAGATCAACGTTCCATTTCTCTTAACCGTCAAGGTCGCTTAGGCTTCTACGCACCAACAGCAGGTCAAGAAGCATCACAACTTGCTTCTCATTTCGCATTAGAAAAAGAAGATTGGATTTTACCAGGTTACCGTGATGTTCCACAAATTGTGTGGCATGGTCTACCTTTAGATAAAGCATTTTTATTCTCACGTGGTCACTTCTTGGGGAATCAAGTTCCTGAAGGTGTAAACGTACTAGCACCACAAATCATTATCGGTGCTCAATATATCCAAGCGGCAGGGGTGGCACTTGGTATTAAAAAACGAGGTAAAAAAGCAGTAGCAATTACTTATACAGGTGATGGTGGTTCATCACAAGGTGATTTCTACGAAGGTTTAAACTTTGCTGGTGCATTTAAAGCGCCTGCGATTTTCATCGTTCAAAATAACCAATTCGCGATTTCTACACCACGTGAATTGCAAACGGCAGCAAAAACAATTGCACAAAAAGGTATTGCAGCAGGTATTCCAAGTGTTTTAGTGGATGGTATGGATGCGCTTGCAGTTTATGTTGCAACACGTGATGCACGTGAACGCGCAATTAATGGTGAGGGTCCAACGTTCATCGAAACAATGTGTTACCGTTATGGCCCACATACAATGGCTGGGGATGACCCAACACGTTACCGTACATCTGATACAGATAACGAATGGGCTCTAAAAGATCCACTAGTTCGTTTCCGTAAATACTTAGAGGGTAAAGGTTTATGGGATGAGCAAAAAGAAGAGGCTGTTATCGAGCGCGCGAAAGAAGAAATTAAAGAGGCTATTAAAAAGGCCGATGCTGCTCCAAAACAAAAAGTAACAGAGTTAATGGAAAATATGTATAAAGGCGAAATGCCATCTAATTTAAAAGAACAGTATGAAATCTACAAAGAGAAGGAGTCGAAATAACCTATGGCACAAATGACGATGATTCAAGCAATTACAGATGCTCTTCGCACAGAATTAAAGAATGATGAAAACGTTCTTTTATTCGGAGAAGATATAGGCGTCAATGGTGGGGTTTTCCGTGCAACTGAAGGCCTACAAAAAGAATTTGGTGTTGACCGAGTATTCGATACACCATTAGCAGAGTCAGGTATTGGTGGGTTAGCGATTGGTCTTTCTCTTCAAGGATTCCGTCCAGTTCCAGAAATTCAATTTTTCGGCTTTGTCTATGAGGTAATGGATTCTATCAGTGGTCAATTAGCACGTTTAAGCTACCGTAGCGGTGGTGTGTACAATGCACCTGTAACAATTCGTTCTCCATTCGGTGGTGGTGTGCATACACCAGAAATGCACTCAGACAGCTTAGAAAGTTTAATGACGGCTCAGCCAGGTTTAACAGTGGTTGTGCCTTCAACACCTTACGATGCGAAAGGGCTACTTATTTCTTCAATTCGAAATGATAATCCAGTCATTTTCTTAGAGCATTTAAAATTATATCGTTCATTCCGTGAAGAAGTACCTGAGGAAGCATACGAAATTCCACTAGGTAAAGCTGATGTAAAACGAGAAGGTAAAGATTTAACGATTGTTGCTTATGGCTTAATGGTACACGAAAGCTTAAAAGCTGCAGAAGAACTAGAAAAAGAAGGCCATTCTGTAGAAGTTATTGATTTACGTACAATTCAACCAATTGATATTGAAACAATCATTGCGTCAGTTGAGAAAACAGGCCGAGCAATCGTTGTTCAAGAGGCACAAAAACAAGCAGGGATTGCTGCGAATGTTGTCGCTGAAATTACAGAACGTGCTATTTTGAGCTTAGAAGCTCCTGTTCTTCGTGTAGCAGCACCAGATACAGTGTACCCATTCCCACAAGCTGAAGGTGTTTGGTTACCGAATTTTAAAGACGTAATGGAAACAGCGAAAAAAGTTTTAACATTCTAATGTAGCTTGCATATTTGAAGAAGAGCAAAGAGAAAGGATGGGTACACATGGCATTTGAATTCAGATTACCGGATATCGGCGAGGGTATTCACGAAGGCGAAATTGTAAAATGGTTCGTTAAAGCTGGAGATACAGTAAAAGAAGACGATATCCTTTGTGAAGTACAAAATGATAAAGCAGTCGTAGAAATTCCTTCACCTGTTGAAGGTAAAGTAGAGGAAGTATTAGTAGCAGAAGGTACAGTAGCTGTAGTTGGCGATGTATTAATCCGTTTAGATGCTCCTGGTTATGAAGATATGAAGCTAAAAGGTGACGATCATGCAGAAGCGAAGACAGAGGCACAAGTTCAGTCAACTGCTGAAGCTGGTCAAGAAGTAGCTAAAGAACCTGCTGCTAAAGAAGAAGCGCCAGCAGCTCCAGCAACAGCAGAGGTAGCGGTAAAGCAAGAATCAACGGATAGTACTAAACGCGTTATTGCAATGCCTTCAGTTCGTAAATTTGCTCGCGATAATGATGTCAATATTCATGAAGTAGCGGGTACTGGCAAAAATGGTCGTATTTTAAAAGAAGATATTGAGAATTTCTTAAATGGCGGCGGAGCAGTGCAGTCTGAAGAAGCACCAGTTGCAAATGAAGAAGCAGTTGCTCAACAAGAAGCTGCACCATCTGCGCCTGTTGTTCTTGAAGGTGACTTCCCAGAAACTCGTGAAAAAATGTCGGGCATTCGTAAAGCGATTGCTAAAGCGATGGTACATTCAAAACAAACAGCGCCACACGTTACACTAATGGATGAAGTTGATGTAACAGCTCTTGTAGCACATCGCAAAAAATTCAAAGATATTGCTGCTGAAAAAGGCGTGAAATTAACGTATTTACCATACGTAGTGAAAGCACTTATTTCAACATTGCGTGAATTCCCAGAATTTAACCGCTCATTAGATGATGCAACACAAGAAATCGTTCAAAAGCATTATTACAATATTGGTATTGCAGCTGATACTGAAAAAGGCTTACTTGTTCCAGTTATTAAGCATGCAGATCGCAAATCTGTATTTGCAGTTTCAAATGAAATTAATGACTTAGCAACAAAAGCACGTGATGGAAAACTTGCGCCACATGAAATGAAAGGTGCATCAATGTCTATTACGAATATCGGTTCTGCAGGTGGTCAATGGTTTACTCCAGTAATTAACCATCCTGAAGTAGCAATTTTAGGTATTGGTCGAATTGCAGAAAAACCTGTAATAAAAAATGGTGAAATTGTAGCTGCACCTGTGTTAGCATTATCATTGAGCTTTGATCATCGCATGATCGATGGAGCCACTGCGCAAAATGCTTTAAATCACTTAAAGCGTTTGTTAAGTGAGCCAGAATTATTATTAATGGAGGCGTAACAAAATGGTAGTAGGAGATTTCCCAATCGAAACAGATACTCTTGTCATTGGTTCAGGTCCTGGAGGATATGTAGCAGCAATTCGTGCAGCTCAAACTGGCCAAAAAGTAACAATCGTTGAAAAAAATGTACTTGGTGGTGTGTGCTTAAACGTAGGTTGTATCCCGTCAAAAGCATTAATTTCAGTTGGTCATCGCTTTGAGCATGCTAAACATTCAGATGACATGGGTATCATCGCTTCTGATGTGAAACTAGACTTTTCAAAAGCACAAGCTTTTAAAGACAGCGTTGTTAAGAAATTAACTGGCGGTGTTGAAGGCTTACTTAAAGGTAATAAAGTTGAAATCGTACAAGGTGAAGCATATTTCGTTGACGCTCATTCAGTGCGTATCATCAATGGTGAATCTGCTCAAACTTACACATTTAACAATGTGATTATCGCAACAGGTTCTCGTCCAGTTGAAATTCCAACTTTTAAATTCTCTGAGCGTGTCCTAAACTCTACTGGCGCACTTTCTTTACAAGAAGTACCTGGTAAATTAGTTGTTATCGGCGGAGGCTACATCGGTACAGAGCTAGGTTCAGCTTATGCAAACCTAGGTTCACAAGTAACGATTATCGAAGGTGGCAAAGACATTTTAGCTGGTTTCGAAAAACAAATGACGCAAATCGTTAAAAAAGGCCTTAAAAAGAAAGGCGTTGAAATTGAAGTAAACGCATCTGCAAAAGGCGTAGAAGAAACAGAAAACGGCGTAGTAGTAACATATGAAGTTGGCGGAGAAGAGAAAAAAGTCGAAGCTGATTATGTATTAGTAACTGTTGGTCGTCGTCCAAATACAGATGAAATGGGTCTTGAAGGTGTTGGAATTGAATTCGGCGAACGTGGTCTAATTAATGTTGACAAACAATGCCGTACAAACATTCCAAACATCTATGCAATTGGTGACATCGTAGCGGGTCCACAGCTTGCACACAAAGCTTCTTATGAAGGTAAAGTTGCTGCTGAAGCAATCGCTGGCGAAAAATCAATCGTAGACTATTTAGCTGTTCCTGCTGTATGCTTCACTGATCCAGAAATGGCGACAGTTGGCTACAACGAAGATCAAGCTAAAGCTGAAGGTATTGAATATACTGCAGCGAAATTCCCATTCGCAGCAAATGGTCGTGCACTTGCATTGAACCAAACAGAAGGTTTTGTGAAACTAGTTGCGCGTAAAGAAGATGGCTTATTAATTGGTGCTCAAATCGTAGGTGCTGGTGCATCTGATATGATCGCTGAAATGGGCTTAGCAATCGAAGGCGGCATGACTGCTGAAGATATCGCGTTAACAATTCATGCTCACCCAACTTTAGGTGAAATTACAATGGAAGCTGCTGAAGTATTACTAGGCAACCCAATCCATATTGTAGCAAAAAAATAATTTAACACATATAACACGACTATAAAGCACATACGCTTTATAGTCGTTTTTTTGTATAATTTTAGTAACTTTGATACAGTAAAACTATTGAAAGACTATTCGAAAAAATAGGGGTGGGACGAAATGGAATTAGGCTTAAAGGGAAAAGTGGCGATTATTACTGGTTCAAGTAAAGGTATTGGCTATTATACGGCGATGCAGCTTGTGAAAGAAGGCGCGAAGGTAGTTATTAGTGCACGCGGCGAAAAACAGCTACAAGTAGCCGCTGGATGCATTAAAAACGAAACGGGCGAGGAAGTGTTAATTGTTCCGACAGATATCACAAAGGAAAAAGATTGTAAGAGACTTATAGAGCGTACAGTAGAGCATTTTGGGCGTATTGATATTGTTATTAATAATGCGGGTACAGCGTCAGCCAATCCATTTGAAACGGTTAGCAGTGAAGTGTGGCAAGCTGATATTGATTTGAAAGTATTCGGTGCGATTAACTGTTCCAAATATGCAGTGCCCCATATGCGAAAGGTTGGCGGTGGAGCAATTGTTAATGTAACGGCTGTAATGGCTAAAACGCCTCCTGCAAGTTCCCTTCCTACAACGGTGAGTCGTGCGGCTGGACTAGCGTTAACGAAGGCGATGAGCAAGGACTTAGGGAAAGATAATATCCGTGTGAATTCGGTCTGTATTGGTTTAATTCGAAGTGATCAAATTGAACAGCGATGGAAAAAAGATGCTCCAGAGCTATCGTGGGAAGACTATTCGCAAAAAGTCGGTCAAACGATTCCGCTTGGCCGTGTAGGAGAAACACAAGAGGCGGCAAATGTCATAACTTTTTTAGTTTCAGATGCAGCGAGTTATGTGACGGGTACTGCTGTTAATATAGACGGTGGTTCAGGACACGCCTTATAGTTTAACCGACAAAAACTGATAAGCAAAACACACTAAATTATTGACGTTTTTCTTCCTTTTATTTTCCATAAAATGTTGGAGAAAGTTTGCGCTATGAAGAGGTTATTGCATAAAAAGGAGCAACCTATTAAGTATTAGGTTGACTCTTTTTTCTATTGTTTTTCTAAAATTATAATAGACAGAAAATTCCTGCAGTTGTAGAATAAGCGTAATAGGGGGTGAAAAGAGGCGAAATGTTGAACGAAAAATTTACGATGATTTTAATGCGTGCTGTCCGTATTATTGTCCAAATTGCAATCCTCAATATTTTTTATTACATTGGTGTGGGCATTGTTTCGTACTTGCACATTCCGCTTCCTGGAAGTGTAATTGGATTACTGTTATTAGCACTTTTACTCAATTTTAAAATAATTAAAGTAGAATACATTCAAGATGGTGCTAGTTTTTTAATTGGCATTTTAACATTATTTTTTATTCCAGCAACGGTTGGTATTATTGATTATCCAGAATTAATGTCCACAACAGGGCTGTTCATTATTTTAGCTGTAATTGCTAGCACATTAATGGCCATTTATATAACAGGCGTGTTGACCCAACAAATTGAAAAACGAGAATTAGCGAAAAAAGAAAAAGAAGTGAATGTTGAAGAGGGGAAGGGAGAATTATCTGTTGATTGAACTTATAGTTGTACTTGGTACGATAGGGCTGTTCGTTTTATTTACGAAGCTTTATCAACGGTTCCCGCATCCTATAATGATTCCATTAGTGACAACAACGATTGTCAGCGCCGTTATTTTAGTCGTCTTTCAAATTCCGTATTCAACTTATATGGTAGGTGGGGAATGGCTGCAAAAAATGCTCGGTCCAGCTGTTGTGGCACTCGCATATCCACTTTATAATCAAAGAGCTATTATTATGAAATATAAATACTCAATTCTTTCAGGGATAATGCTAGCAATGGTTACAGGATTGCTTACAATTTTTGTCATGCTAAAATGGATCGGTGTAAAGGATAGTTGGATGCTGACAGCCTTGCCTAAGTCGTTAACAACACCAGTAGGTATGCAAGTAAGTGAAACAATTGGTGGAATTCCTCCTTTAACGGCGGTTTTTGTAATGATTGCAGGTTTTGTTGGAGCTATTATTGGGCCATTAGTTATCAAATATGGAAAAATTGATTCTGCTGTTAGTAGAGGTGTAGCGATAGGAAGCGCCTCGCATGGTGTAGGGCTTGTAAAACTGCGAGAGTATGGTGAACAAGAATTATCGGTTGGCTCGCTTTCTATGGGGCTTACAGCAATTATAGGGGCGTTTCTATGTCCGCTCTTTGTTTATCTATTTATGTAATAAAATGCCCTTTACAAGATAAAACGCGCTTGTAAAGGGGTGTGGTCTTTTCAAAGTGTAGCTTGTCTAACTTTTTTCAATGATTAATTGAATGGTATGCGCAAGTCCAGTGTGTAAGCTACCTTCATTTCGTATTTGTTCGCCTGTAAAAAAATGAATAATTTTATAGGGCTGACACCAAGTAAGAACAGAAATAGGATTATATAATAAATTTATATTTTGTGGGCCACCTGTGGCATAGGGTAGTTGGTATATGGAATATAATTCCATGATTATACGACCACCAGGTTTTACAGAATGGACAATACGATTAAAAACGGCTTGCTGCTGTTCTTGAGGAAAATGACCAAAAACCATGACCGCAGCGTCAAATTTTTCGATTGGTAATTCATCTTGCAGTAAATCAACAAGTTGAGTATTAACTGTAACACAATGCTTTCTTGCTAGCTGTGCTGTTTTCTCAAGACCGCTTTTAGCGTAATCGAATGCAGTAACTGCATGCCCTTTAGATGCTAAAAAAACCGCATTTCTACCTTCGCCTTCAGCATATGCTGCTACATTTACATACCCCTTTAAATAATCTACATAGTTTTCTATAAATGCATTTGGTTGTTCACCATAAATATATTCCGCTGATTTAAAACGTTCATCCCATGTATTCATTCAATTCACTCCCTTTTTAAATATTGTAAGTAATGACCAATACTTAATCTAATTTTTCGCTTCGTAAAATAGAAATTGCGCCAAATAACACAGTTGCAACTTGAAATTGACAAAGTGCACTCCCTGAAATATGGAATTAAAGGAAATGTTTTAATAAAATTTAATTAATAACAGAAAGGGGAGTCCATATATGAAATTTAGTGAAAAACTTTTTAAACTAAGAAAAGAAAAAGGTTTATCGCAAGAAGCACTAGCTGAAAAATTAAATACTACTAGGCAAGCTATAAGTAAGTGGGAAAATGATCAAGGTTTTCCTGAAACCGAGAAACTCTTAATGCTTGGCAATATTTTTGAAGTGTCAATAGATTACTTGTTAAAAGATACTGTTGAACATAGTCATGAAGATGAACATAGTTATTATGTCAGTAAAGAAATGGCGGAAGGATATGTTTTATCTCAACGTAAAATTTCTAAGTATTTTGCTATAGGATTTAGTTTGCTTATCGCATCTACTATTCCTTATTTCCTTTTTAAACAAGATCCATTAATTTATACTATTTTCATTACTATTATTGTTGTTTTTGGAATTGGGTCAATTGCAGCAGGCTTTATAGAGGAAGATCGTTATTCTATTCTGAAAAGAGAAGTATTAATATTTGACCATCATTACTTAAAAGAATTGAGCAATAGGTACGAAGAAGTGAAGAGAAAGAATACGGCAATTATGGTAGTAGGCTTATGCTTAATTGTAGCAGGTGGTATTTCATTCTTATTAGTAAAAAAAGAAATTGTAGCAGCATTCGTGTTAATGCCTTATTATCCATTACTTATTGCATTTATTGCAGTTGGGGTGTACCTGTTCATCCGGACAGTGTCAGTAATAGATTCTTATAGAATATTAGTGAAAAATAAGGAACATATTCAACGCTTAAATAATACAGTATTAAATAAATTTAGAAAAAAGTTAAATAACTTTTAATCATTATTTGAATAAGTTTAGTAGACATAATGAGGTGCTCGAATAGTGGATAAAAGGTATCAAGGAGTTTATCTTGATACCTTTTATTTATTGATAGAAGTAGTGCTGTCTCTCCTGCTCAAGTTTACTGCTTACAGTGTACCGAGTGGACAGCGCAATATGTGACGGAAATCACTGAATACTAGCATTCAGAAGAGGTAGCGTTGCATTGTTAAATAATTGCTCTACGTTCTTTAATAACACGAATCGTTTTTAAGGTTGTATCTTCTGGTCCTTGAACTGGTAAACCAGCTTCAATATTCATTTGAATGTAATGAATATTTTCTTGCGTAATTATTTCCCCGGGAATAAAAATTGGAATTCCAGGTGGATAAACCATTATGAATTCAGCGCAAATACAATTATCTGCCTCTGCAAGAGGGACTACCTCTGTATCTGCATAAAATGCATCACGAGGTGACATTGCAAGTGCTGGAATTTCAGGAACATTGACAACCGCTTCAGTAATGGCAGCTTCTGAATCAAAAGCTTTTGACATACGACCTAGTGCATTGATTAGAAGATTAATTTCTTTTTTCGTATCTGCTAATGTCACTAAACATAAAATGTTATATAAGTCTGATAATTCCACTTCGATATTTGCGTTATGACGAAGCCACTCCTCAGCTTGGTGACCTGAAATACCTAAGTCTTTTACACTAATTAACAGTTTCAATGGATCCATATCATATGTTGCAGATGAGTGAAGCTTTTCCTTACCTGCACATTTTAAATGTGGAATTTGGTTAATGCGTTTACGTGCATCTCTTGCTAAACGCAGTGCATCGTCGATTAAATCATAGCCATGAATAGCTAGCTGACGACGAGCTGTGTCAAGTGACGCAAGTAAAGGATAGGACGTTGACGTTGTTGTCAGCATTGAAAAGACAGCCTGTACACGTTTGGCAGAAACTAACCCTTCACGTACATTTAAAATTGAAGTTTGCGTCATAGAGCCTCCAAGCTTATGTACGCTTGTTGCAGCCATATCTGCGCCAGCCTCCATTGCAGAGTAGGGAAGCTCGTCATGGAATTTTATATGAACACCATGAGCTTCATCGACAACGACTGGTATATTACGACGATGGACAATTTCGACAATGCGTTTTAAATCCGCTGAAAAGCCGTAATATGTTGGATTAATGACAAGAACAGCCTTTGCGTCTGGGTATGCATTTAATGCCTTTTCAACAGCTTCCGCTGAAATACCATGAGAAATGCCATATTCACTATCTACCTCAGGATGAATAAAAATAGGAATGGCACCAGCGAAAACAATCGCTGACATAATGGATTTATGAACATTCCGTGGTACTAGAATTTTATCACCTGGACCGACGACGGTCAGAATCATCGTCATAATGGCGCCACTAGTACCTTGAACGGAAAAGAATGTATGATCAGCACCAAAGGCTTCTGCAGCAAGTGCTTGTGCATCCTTGATTGCACCTTTTGGTGAATGTAAGTCGTCTAGTGGAGCAATGTTAATTAAATCGATTGATAAAACGTTGTCGCCGACGAATTCTCGGAAAGCAGGATCCATACCGTGCCCTTTCTTATGGCCTGGAATATGGAACTGAATTGGATGTCTGTTCCGATGTTTTAGTAATACGTCGAACAATGGAGTCTCTAATTGTGACAACGCAGGTACCACCTCACTTTTATAATATCTAAGAAAACAAATGAATTATAGCACCTAACGACATGAAAAAATAGACTTTAATTAAAAAAATAAAGGGATTTTTTCAAGATTACGAGAAGATAGTATGGTACGAAAGGGGAGATTTGATGATTTGGGAGACACGTATCACCGAACTTTTAAAGATAAAATATCCAATAATTCAAGGGGGATTAGCCTATTTAGCTTATGCAGATTTAGCAGCAGCGGTGTCGAATGCTGGCGGACTAGGGCAAATAACGGCTATGAGCTTGCGAGACCCAGACTTATTGCGTGCGGAAATCCATAAAGTAAGAACATTAACTGATAAACCATTTGGTGTGAATTTTGCAATCGGTATGCATGGCACAGGCTATGAGGAGATGGTGCGAGTAGCTGTAGAAGAAGAGGTACCCGTTGTCACAATGACTGGTGGAAATCCAGCACCGATATTTGATTTACTTGCAGGAACAAATATAAAAAAACTTGTCCTTGTAGCAGCGCTTAGACAAGCCCAGAAAGCCGAAGAGCTAGGTGCGGATGCGGTAATGGTCGTTGGACAAGAAGGTGGTGGACATCTTGGCCGTGATGATGTCGGAACGATGGTACTTGTACCACAAGTTGTAGATAGTGTGAAAATCCCTGTTATTGCGTCTGGTGGTATTGGAGACGGTCGTGGTTGGATGGCTGCCCATGCACTTGGTGCAGAAGGTATTGAAATGGGTACACGCTTTATTGCGACTAAAGAGTGTGTCGATGCATCACAAGCATATAAAGAGGCATTACTTAATAGTTCTGAGGCAGATACAACTGTTATAAAGCGTTCCATCGGGGCACCTGCTCGAGCGTTACGTAGTCATTTCACAGAGAAAATTTTAGAAATAGAACGTGAGACACCTACTTATGAAGCATTGAAAGATTATATTAGTGGCAGTGCTAATAAGCGTTTTATTTATGACGGAGAAAAAGATGCAGGCATAGGTTGGGCAGGACAAGTTACTGGAATGATTCAAGATATTCCTACAGTGGACGAGCTCATGACACGAATGGTTGCAGAAGCAGAAAGTATCCGGGTAAAATGGGGACAGTAATGTAAAGGTGGTCATGTCCAAATGGAATATTCTTATCCGTTTTCAATCGATTGGTCGACTGAAGAGATTGTCGATGTTGTTAAATTTTTTGAAGGCATCGAGCTTGCTTATGAAAAGGGCATTAAACGTGAAGTGATGATGGCTAAATATCGTCGCTTTAAAGAAATTGTTCCTTCACAAGCTGAGGAAAAAACAATTTTCCGTGAATTTGAAGAGGCTAGTGGCTATGTTAGCTACCCAGTTGTGAAACAAGCAAAAGAGGCAGCTGATGGAACGATGATTAAAGTAGTTCCAAAGCAACGACGTTAAAATTCGTTACAGTCTAAAGTGAAAAGGTGTGCTAGGAAATTTCCTGGCATGCCTTTTTAATTTTGGGAAATACCGCAAAGCTTTCTGTAGAAATCATTCGAAACGATAAAACAACAAACAACTTAACTGTCTGCATAGACTAATCCTACAGAAAGCACAGCGGAGTTTCCATTGCCTATTAAAAAAATTTATTAAATTACTTAGTGTAATATAGTGTTAATTAACGATAATTTGCATAAACTACAGCAATATCGATTTCTGTAACAAAATGTTCGTTAACATTGGTGAAACAACTTCGCCCACACTGCATAAACGAATTAAAAAGTTGAGTATAAAAGTTATCATACCCTCAATAAGCGTCGACAATACACCTTTAAGATGTTCTGTGCAATTCCTCAAAAGACCTACATTGAAGACTTCGTCCAAATGTGTAAAAACTTATAAAATTCGGGTTTCAAGATCTTTCGAAGAAGTAATGTTCAAGTAAGATTTTTATTCCGCATTTTCATGATGAACCTTCACAAATTTATTTTCCTTGTATAATTTTATAAATAGGAAGTAATGTTTGGAATGTATCTTCTGATAATTGTTGGAACTGTTTAAAGGACATGTTTACAGCTTCCTCTTTTGGAATATGACGACCAATAAGAAATTCCCCTTTTTTCACATCACGCAAACGTATAAGCATTTCTTCTAGTTTTTCTTCTTTCGCATCTTGTAAGGAAATGGCAGCAGGTGACATATGATCCCCGGAAACAATAAAATCTTCTGGAAGCTGTTGTAGCAAGGATTTATTGGCTAGTAAACGCTCTGCCATTAAATTTTTTTGCGGTGCTTCATAAATAATAGCCAAGACGATGAATAAATGTGTGCTCCAAAGACCAATCTGAAAGTGAGGCAACGCTTTATAACCTCTTTTATAAGGAGCGAATGCAACCCAACTGTCATTTGGTGGATTAACCGTTCTGCGGGCGTGTTTTGCTACATGGGGATAAAATTCTTCACCTAGGTGGCTGGAAAAGAAGGCGGAGAAGTTTTCTCCTAGTTTATTGAATTTTGGTCGTACACAGGAATTTAAGGCATCCATCCGTTGTTCTAAACCGTTTATTTGAAAAACATTAAAATCTTTATTAGTCCATTTTAAGGTAGACATTTTTAGTAACTCCTTTCGATTATAAGGTTTATTTTATTAAAAAAATGGGAAAAAATCTTATAACAAGAACTTTATCGAATCCTATAAGGTTTTGTAAAAAAATAAAAAAGGGAAGTGACTTTTATGAAACAAGTCGTAAAAATTATACGTAAAGTTGACATTGAAAAGCAATATGAACGCATCCTGCAATTAGAAATTGATTATGAATTAGCCTCATTGTTTTCTGCAATGAATGAGAAAGATGAGGGTGAAATAGCAAAAAGTAAAAAGCGTCTAGCCGAAATACAGATGGAGCTGGAAAGTTTGCACGCCTATGCGTAAAAAAAGATTAACCCCCATATAAAAATCACTTGCTGAATATTCTGACAGCAGGTGATTTTTGTTATTATAAAGGTTAAAATAGACAATATATCATATTAGAATTTATTGTTTTCATTTTTTAGTGAGTGTCATTGCACAATAAATGTGCTGAAAGGTGTAATATAATACATAACTCACGCTCTCTTTTCGGATAAGGGTTTACCTTTTTGATGACTAGAAACGGGGAAATGTAGTACTGCGTAGCGTACAGCAACATTGTCGCTCGTAGGCCAAGTACTAGTAAATGCGTGTGTGCACGAGTGTGAATGTTTTCTATATTCGAGGGGTGGGTTTTTATGGATTTAAAGCAAATCGATCAATATGCGAAAAGTATCATCGTTGAAGCAGGTAAACGTATACGGAATGCATTTTCGTATAATCTAGTGATCGAGACAAAATCGAATGCGAATGACCTTGTTACAAATATAGACCGAGAAACTGAATTATTTTTTATTGAACAAATTAAAGCTTTTGACCCTACCCATAAAATTTTAGGTGAAGAGGGAATGGGTGAAAAAGTCGAATCATTAGATGGTGTTGTATGGATTATTGATCCGATTGATGGAACGATGAATTTTGTAAAGCAACATCGTCACTTTATGATTTCTATTGGGATATTTATTGATGGCGTAGGGAAACTTGGTTACATATATGATGTAATGCGTGAAGATTTATTCAATGCTGTTGCAGGAGAGGGAGCTTGGTATAATGCATCACCATTGCGCAAGTTACAGCCTGTAAACATTGAAGAATCTGTTATTGGCATTAATGCCCATTGGGTAGCGCCAAATCGACATATACATCATGAAAAAGTAATTGAATTAGTTCGTAAAGTGCGAGGGACGCGTTCATATGGTTCTGCTGCAATGGAAATAGCCTTTGTTGTCAGCGGGAAGCTAGATGCTTATGTGTCCATGCGATTATCTCCTTGGGACATCGCTGGAGGAATGATTATTGCTCAGGAAGTTGGAGCTATCGCAACAAACTTACATGGGGAAGGCTTTGATTTCTTACATCAGGATACGTTTATTATTGCTAACCCTGCTATTCATCAGGAATTATTAGAAAAATATATTGTCCCTTATGATTTGTAGCTTTTACATAAAAACTGTTTAGGAAAAATTTCCTAAACAGTTTTTTGTTGATGCTAATATAAATTGAGTTGATAATATTTTTTCGGACGTCCACGATTGGTGGAAGTAGTACTTGGCAATTCGACCGCTAAATTTTTTTCGTGCAGCTGTTTTAAAATGCGGTTTGCAGAGCGTACAGTAATGCCTAAATGTGTGCTCAACAGTTCTCCATTAACAATAGTTGTTGCTAATCTTTCTATAACAGCCTCAATTTTTTGCAATTGCAGTAAAGGGATATCATAGGCAGCGCTTAATTTTTTTAAGCACTGCTGTTTTTCGTTATCAAACTGTAGTAATGCTCCATACAATAACGGACCAATTTCTTTTGCATGTTCTATAATATAGCCCTGTGTTTCCTTTGAAGAACAGAGTGTGGCAGCCTTTTTTGCAAATTTCTGACTTTCTGTTAGAGAGTTACCAATTCCCCATCCTATTTTTACGGGAAATAGTAATTTATCATCTAAAAAATCTACGAGTTGACAATGTGTATACTCATTGGTTGTCATTAAAAATTGCTGATATGTTGTAATAATCGCGATATAGGATGCTTCCCGATGCACGATAAAGGTGCTGGCATATAATTGTTTAAAATCTAAAATGGCTTTATATAAAGCGATTTGCCGATACTCCAATTCATCTATATTGGATTTATCGATCGGAATTACAATATGTACAACGACTACTTTATTTAGCTCAAGTTGACGAAGGTGTAGCTGATTCACCAACTGATCCAATGTTAATTGCATGGCATGAAGCGATGGATGAAAAGCGATAAATGATATATTTTGGTGTGCCAATCGCTCTCGCATCTCTGCAATACGAGTAAAACTTAAATCCACTTTATTATCGCGATGTAATTGAATGTGCCAGTTCGCTACTTTATCAACAATATCATTGTTTGCGTACTCATTCATTGTTTGACTAAAAAGATAAGGTTGTCTTCCTAGTGACCATTCATGAATGCCGAGGTAATCGTTTTCCTCATAACAAAAATCAATGGCAATCCGATTCATAGCAATTTTATTCTCATAAAATAATTCTGTTAAGGTACGGTAAAAATCACGTTCTGAAATATCGAAATAGAGCATAGGTATAGCCATGTTTGGAAAATGTGTTTGCGTAAAAAAATAGGGAATTTGCCCGCTAAAAAGTGCACCGTCGCCCGCTATTAAATGTTGCTCTAACAGAGTGTATAGATGCTCAGAATCAGTGTAGGAATGATAATGAAATTCGCAAAAAGCTGGCTTAATTTTTTCGAGTTGCTCTACCCATGAGAGGGACAGTTTAGCAGTGAAAACATTAATTTTATACATAGTATTATCTCCTTAATTTAAAATTAAATATTGAAAATATTCTAAAAATATGGTTTCTTTGTATTAAGGACACATGCTATCAATGTCTTAAAATGGTGTTTGATTGAATAGCATAAGTCGAATTTTAAATAATAGAAGGAGAGGGATTTATGCAAAAAAAATCAGACACATTAAAGAAATCTTGGATTGATAAAATGCTAGATAGTATTGAAAGGGCAGGTAATAAACTACCTGATCCTATTACACTATTTATTATTTTAGCAAGTATAGTGCTTGTTTTATCATGGATCCTATCAATGTTTGGAATTTCAGCGGTTCAACCAGGCACTGAAGATGTTATCCAAGTAAAAAATCTACTGAGTCAAGAAGGTCTTATCTTAATATTAACGCAAATGGTATCGACATTTACAGGCTTTGCTCCTTTAGGATTAGTAATCGTGACGATGATTGGTATTGGGTTAGCAGAGCAAACAGGACTTATTTCGGCCGTTATGAAAAAGCTTGTCATGTCAGCTCCAACAAAATTAATTGTGCCATTTATTATTTTCACAGGTTTAGTCGGTAATCTAGCTGCTGATGCAGCATTCATCATTTTACCACCGATTGCAGCAATGATTTTTATGAGCATTGGCCGAAATCCACTTGCTGGTTTAATTATTACATATGCAGCCGTAGCTGGGGGCTTTAGTGCCAATATTTTAATTAGTTCACTAGATGTCTTATTATTAGGAATTACTGAATCGGCAGCGCATATTGCCAACCCAGAATATACTGGACGGGCAACGATGAACTATTACTTCTTAATTGCGTCGACGTTTTTATTAATCGTCATAGGTACATGGGTTGCGAAAAAGTTTACAGAACCTCGCTTTGGCATATTTGAAGGCAAGGTTGAAAAGTTAGAGCCACTAACAGCTTTAGAAAAACGTGGTTTACTATGGGCAGGTATAGTAACAGTCATTTATATTGTTGTCATTGCATTTATGGTCATTCCATCGAACGGTCTTTTACGTGATCCTGAAACAGGGGGCTTTTTAAATTCTCCGTTTATGTCAGGTATTGTACCGATTATGTTATTCTTCTTCCTTTTACCTGGTCTTGCCTATGGGATTGCGGCAAAAGTAGTGAAAAATGATAAGGAAGTTGCCGAGAAGATTTTTAAATCAATTGCGGATATGGCTCCCTTCATTGTTTTAGCATTTGCTGCTTCACAAATGATTGCCTTTTTTAACTGGAGTAATATTGGTGCCATTTTAGCCATTAAAGGGGCAGAGCTTTTACAAGCATTAAACTTTACAGGTTTACCAATGATGATTGGGTTTGTTTTAATTTGTGCGTTCGTCAACTTATTAATCGCAAGTGCTTCTGCGAAATGGGCATTACTTGCGCCAATTTTCGTCCCAATGTTCCTTTACTTAGGTTATTCTCCAGCAGTAACGCAAATGGCGTATCGTGTAGGAGACTCAATTACAAATCCAATTACACCGATGCTTCCGTATTTTGCCATTTTACTGTCGTTTGCCAAACGCTACGATAAAAATATCGGTATCGGTACACTTATTTCAGCTTTACTACCGTTTTCTGTGTTCTTTGCAATCGGTTGGATTATACTGTTTGCCATTTGGTTCTTGCTTGGTTTACCGCTTGGACCTGGAGATTATATCTACTTAAAATAAGGAGTGTTAAACTATGACAGTTTTACAACAAGAGCAGTTAGTTGATTTATTAAAACAATATGAAGAGGAAATGATTCAGCTACGTCGTCATTTTCATGAAAATCCAGAACTTTCCTTCGAGGAAGTTGAAACACCGAAAACTATTGCGGCATTTCATCGCGCATTAGGACATGAGGTTCGTGAAGGTGTTGGTGGTAATGGTGTTGTGGCAACGTTAGTTGGAGCTAAGCCGGGGAAAACGGTGGCACTCCGAGCAGACTTTGACGCTTTAGCAATTACAGAAGAAACAGGTTTGCCTTTCCAATCAACAATAAAAGGGCGTATGCATGCTTGTGGCCATGATGGTCATACAGCTTCATTATTAATTTTAGCGAAGGCATTTAATCAAATGAAGGACAACTTAGCTGGGACAATTGTTTTTATTCATCAACATGCAGAAGAGCTTGCACCAGGCGGAGCGAAATCAATGATTGCTGATGGCTGTTTAGAAGGCGTGGATGTTATTTTTGGTACACATTTATGGGCACCAACAGATCTTGGTAAAGTGCAGACCGCGATCGGACCATTTATGGCTGCGGCAGATGGCATTTATATTAAGATTAAAGGAAAGGGTGGGCATGGCTCAAATCCGAGTGATACGAAGGATTCAATCTTGCTTGCAGCACAATTTATTACAAACTTACAGCAACTTGTAGCACGTCGTATTAATCCTTTGCGTCCAGCGGTCGTATCGGTTGGTCATATTGAGGCATTGAATCCTTTTAATGTTATTGCAGACCAAGTTTATATGAAAGGAACTGTACGAACGTTCCATGAGGAAGAACGCGATTTACTAGAACGTGAAATTGAGGAGCTATTAAAGGCAACTTGTTATTTAACAAAGGCAGACTATGAATATGAGTTTCGCCGTGGTTACCCACCAGTTGTGAATCATGCTGCAGAAACAGAACATGTAATGGCATCTGCAAGAAAGGTAACGGATGTAGTATCAGTTGATTTTGTTGAACCAACTATGGGTGGTGAAGATTTTGCTTACTACTTAGAGGAAATTCCAGGGGCATTTTTCTTTACAGGAGCAAAAAATCCTGAATGGGAGGAAGTATATCCACATCATCATCCGAAATTCGATATTGATGAACGCTCATTGCGCATTGCGGCGAATGTTTTAGGCCAAGCAACTTTAGATTATCTAGAAAATTAAAAAACGTATAGGCTAAGGATTTAACAGCCCATTTGATGAGCAATATAAATTGGAAAAGTAATGAGGAAGTAAAAGTGTTAGATTGATGGCCATCAATCTAACACTTTTTTTGCTATAAATATTGCTTTCTTATGCCAAAAATAAATTCGCTAGTTAATGGTAGTTGCGGGCATACTGTGCGTTGAGAGGATTGCCGCTTACGGTGTGCTCGCCGAAAAGTGCCGTTCAGAAGCGGGCATCAACAGCATAGCAAAAATTTAAGAACATCTTTGCAATTGTTTCTAACATCAATAAGTTATGTTCCAGCCTCTTTTGTTTACAAAAGAGAAGGAGCTGTCCAATAAATGGACAGCTCCTTCTGAGATACTATGTCATGTTAGACACATAAATGTTGTTAGAAAGTAAATACTAGCATTAAAGTAAGCCTTGTTCTCGCAGTTTACGCTTCATTTTAAAAGCTGTCATGAAAATGACACAAGTAGCTATAATGCCTGCTAATACGCCGAATATATTACTTGCCGCTACTGAATACCCGATAGAACACATTGCTAGTACAGCTGCTAGTGCATAAATGGCCATTACGATTTTTCCACGATTCATAACCGAGCCCCCTAATTTATAATAAATTTGTGATTGAAAATATTTTTTTAGAATGAGAGAAATTCTAATAAGGACATTTACATCCTTCTTGTGCTATAATATCACAGTTAAACATTCGAAAAAAGAATATGGAGTGGAATAATGACAAACTTACGTCAAGATCTTCGCAATATCGCAATTATCGCCCACGTTGACCATGGTAAAACTACTTTAGTCGACCAATTATTAAAACAATCTGGTACATTCCGTTCAAACGAACGTGTTGAAGAACGTGCAATGGACTCTAATGATATTGAACGTGAACGCGGTATTACGATTTTAGCTAAAAATACAGCAGTAAACTATGAAGGAACTCGTATCAACATCCTTGATACGCCTGGACACGCCGACTTCGGTGGTGAGGTAGAACGTATTTTAAAAATGGTAGACGGCGTTTTACTAGTTGTCGATGCGTATGAGGGTTGTATGCCACAAACACGTTTCGTACTAAAAAAAGCATTAGAACAACGCTTAACACCAATCGTTGTAGTTAACAAAGTGGACAAAGATTCAGCTCGCCCACTAGAAGTAGTAGATGAAGTGCTTGAATTATTCATCGAGCTAGGTGCAGATGATGATCAATTAGACTTCCCAGTTGTTTATGCTTCAGGTGTAAATGGTACAGCTTCGTTAGACGCTGATCCATCTAAGCAAGAAGAAAATATGAAATGTCTATTTGAAAAAATCATTGAGGCTATCCCAGCACCAGTTGATAACTCAGAAGAACCATTACAATTCCAAGTAGCTTTACTTGACTATAATGACTTCGTTGGACGTATCGGAATTGGTCGTGTATTCCGCGGAACAATTTCAGTAGGTCAACAAGTTGCGCTGATGAAATTAGACGGTACAGTGAAAAACTTCCGTGTAACAAAAATCTTTGGTTTCTTCGGTCTAAAACGTGAAGAAGTTGAGACAGCAAAAGCTGGTGACTTAATCGCCGTTTCAGGGATGGAAGATATTAACGTAGGTGAAACAGTATGTCCTGTTGAACACCAAGAGGCACTAACACCTTTACGTATCGATGAGCCAACTCTACAAATGACTTTCTTAGTAAACAACTCTCCATTCGCAGGTCGCGAAGGGAAATGGGTTACTTCTCGTAAAGTAGAAGAACGTTTACGTGCTCAATTACAAACAGACGTATCTTTACGCGTTGAAGATACTGATTCTCCTGATGCTTGGACAGTTTCAGGTCGTGGTGAGCTTCACTTATCGATCCTAATTGAAAACATGCGTCGTGAAGGTTTTGAATTACAAGTATCAAAACCACAAGTAATCGTGCGCGAAATCGATGGCGTGAAATGCGAACCATTCGAACGCGTGCAAATCGATGTACCTGAAGAAAATGTTGGTTCTATTATTGAATCTATTGGTACACGTAAAGGTGAAATGCTTGATATGGTGAACAACGGCAGTGGTCAAGTTCGTTTAACGTTCTTAGTACCAGCTCGTGGTTTAATCGGTTATACAACTGAGTTCATGTCGATGACAAAAGGTTTCGGTATTATCAACCATACGTTTGATTGCTACCAACCATTATTACCAGGAAAAATTGGTGGTCGTCACCAAGGCGTACTTGTTTCAATGGAAACTGGTAAATCGACAACTTATGGTATGATGCAAATTGAAGACCGTGGTACACTATTCTTAGAGCCAGGTACAGATATTTACGAAGGTATGATTGTTGGAGAAAATACTCGTGACGCTGATATCACTGTAAATATTACAAAAATGAAACAAAAAACTAACATCCGTTCAGCAAATAAAGACCAAACGAATGTTATTAAAAAACCACGTATTTTATCTCTAGAAGAAGCTCTAGAATACTTAGGTGATGATGAGTACTTAGAAATCACTCCAGAATCTATTCGTCTTCGTAAAAAAATTCTAGATAAAAACGAACGTGAGAAAGCAGCGAAAAAATTAAAAAACGCTGAACAATAATTTTCCGCTGAAATGAAAGGAAGAGGAGTCTTGGATATAAAGTCCGCTTTATTGGGTGAACTAAATGTTATTCAAGTTGCTACACCTGTAAATGCAGAGGAAACAACAAAAGTTTATGAAAGAATGGCTGGTATAACTAGATTTTTATACGAAAATTTACCAAGCTATGAAGTTGCAGGCTATGTTGTATTCTTTCTAGTGTTTGCACTTTCTGCAATTGTCTATAAATTAGGCTTTGCAAAAAAGTTAAAGCTGTCTCAAAATATTGTCATTTATGTGTTCCTATTTTTGGGATGTATTATGTTGACATTTTTCGCATTATTCCTACCTATGGTTGAAGGCCTCATCGTAGCGGCGTTAATTTTAATTGTATACAAAACACGTATGTGGCGAGAAAAAAGAGAAGAGCAACAAGCTGCCAATCAATAATAGTAGCTTGGCTCCTTTACCGTAAACAGTCTTAGCATTCATTTGCTAAGGCTGTTTTTTTTTCTCTCTTAAATAAAATAGTTCATTTTTGTTTGCTAGATTCAAAAAAATGGACAAATATTCTGCTTGAAAAAATACCTCATTATATTGCATTAGAAAAGGATTTATTTCCCATTACTTTTTTATGAAACATCGTAGGCACCGAAATCTTTGTGTGTGAATAAGTTAGTCTCGATAGGCTATTTATCAAATCAAGGAGGAAATGGAATGCGTTGGCTTAAAAAAGGTTTGTTAGTTAGTGGTATTGCTTTGTTGCTCCTTTCGTTGGCAGCGTGTAATAAAGCTGAGCTAGAAAAAGTAAAAGTCGGAGAAGTGACGCGCTCGATTTTCTATGCTCCGCAATATGTAGCACTTGAAAAAGGGTTCTTTGAGGAAGAGGGGCTTTCTGTAGAGCTACAAACGATTGCAGGTGGAGATAAAACGATGACTGCGTTACTTTCTGATGGTATTGATATTGCCTTGGTTGGCTCTGAGACATCCATATATGTCACTGCGCAAGGTGCCAATGATCCGATTCAAAATTTTGCGCAATTAACACAGACAGATGGTACATTTTTAGTAGCACGTGAAAAGATGGACAATTTTTCATGGGAGGATTTAAAAGGATCCACATTTTTAGGGCAGCGTAAAGGTGGAATGCCACAAATGGCAGGTGAATTTGTCCTGAAAAAGCATAGTATTGATCCTACAAAAGATTTGACGCTGATTCAAAATATTGATTTTGCGAATATTGCTACAGCCTTTGCGTCAGGAACAGGGGACTATGTACAGCTATTTGAACCGACAGCGAGTGTTTTTGAAAAAGAAGGTAAAGGCTATATTGTAGCTTCATTTGGTACTGAATCAGGTCATTTACCATATACATCCTTCATGGCAAAAAGTAGCTACTTAAAGGATGATGCCAAAACAGTGCAGGGCTTTACAAATGCACTAAAAAAAGCACAAGATTTTGTACAGGAAAAAAGTTCAGCAGAAGTTGCAAAAATAATTCAACCGTATTTTGAGAATGTAGACGTATCTTTAATTGAAACAGTAGTAGAACGCTATAAATCACAAGGTTCCTACGCAACAGATCCGATATTGGATGAGGAAGAGTGGGATAATTTACAAACTATTATGGAGGAAGCAGGTGAACTTCCTCAACGAGTAAAGTATGAAGACCTTGTGAATACAAAGTTTGCAAAAAAGGCTGCGGAGTAAATGGAGTTTTTAAAACTAGAACATATTCACCATAGTTATTTCTCCAGTACGCAGGCGAAGGAAGTTTTACGTGACATTAACCTAGATATTCGCGAAGGTGAGTTTGTTTCCTTTATAGGGCCAAGTGGCTGTGGGAAAACAACTCTATTGTCTATTATTGCTGGGTTGTTTCCTGCAACAGAAGGCAAGGTGTTTATTGATGGGGAAATCATTGCACCACACAATCAATCGCTTATTGGCTATATGCTTCAACAGGATTACTTATTTCCTTGGAAAACGATTGAGGATAATGTCACAATTGGATTAAAAATAATGCAGCGAGATAATAAGACGCATAAAGTAACTGCAAATGCGCTCTTACAAGAAGTGGGTTTACCGCATGTCGGAAGTTATTACCCGAGAGAATTGTCAGGAGGAATGCGTCAACGCGTTGCACTAGCAAGGACTTTGGCAGTAAATCCGAAAATTTTACTGCTAGATGAGCCGTTCTCAGCACTTGATTATCAATCGAAATTAAAGCTTGAGGACTTAGTCGTCGAAACATTAAAGGCCTATCAAAAAACCGCAATTCTTGTCACACATGATATTGGTGAGGCAATTGCCATGAGTGAACGAGTTTTTCTCTTCTCAGCCAATCCTGGTACGTTACACAAAGTGTTTGAAATACCTTCTGCGTTACAACAGCTATCTCCGTTCGATGTAAGGCAGCATCCAGCGTATTCAGAAGTATTCCAAACGATTTGGAAGGAGCTGGAGAGCCTTGGATAACACATTGTTTAAACAGTATCAACAATTGCTAAAAAAGGAAAAACGCTATGTTCGATTATATCAAATTATTATTTTAATCGCCTTTTTTGGAGGGTGGGAGTTACTATCAAGGCTTGAATGGATCGATCGTTTAATCTTTAGCTCGCCCACAAATGTTTTGCATACGTTTATTGAAAAAGTAAGTGACGGCTCGCTCACATTACATGTTGGTGTGACGTTAATGGAAACAATTATCGGTTTTATTGCAGGTACATTACTAGGAACTATAATTGCCACTGTTTTATGGTGGTCACCGATGCTATCAAAAATACTTGATCCTTATTTAGTTATTTTAAATGCAATGCCGAAAGTAGCGCTAGGACCAATTTTAATTGTGGCACTTGGCCCAGGGTATTTTTCGATTATAGCAATGGGTGCACTCATTTCAATCATCATTACAACGATTGTCGTTTACACCGCCTTTAAAGGTGTTGACCCAAATTACAGTAAGGTATTGCAAACTTTTGGTGCGACACGATGGCAAACTTTTAAAGAGGTTATTTTGCCTGCGTCCTTCCCAACAATTATTTCAACTTTAAAAGTTAATGTTGGATTATCGTGGGTAGGTGTTATAGTCGGTGAGTTTTTAGTTGCTTCAAAGGGACTTGGCTATTTAATCATTTATGGCTTCCAAGTATTTAACTTTAATCTTGTCCTTATGTCACTGCTCATAATTGCTTTCTTTGCAACAATCATGTATCAAGTCGTCGAATTAATCGAGAAAGTAATTATTAAAAATAATGGATAAATAAAAAACGCAAAACCTGTTTTAATAAGGTTTTGCGTTTTAAAGCGTTGATTTCCGCTCCAGGCGTGCGCTTTCCGCGGGCACAGCGTAAGCCGCAACCCTCGCTAGCGCGCGGCTTGTTGCGTCTTACGTATTGTGCGTTCCCGCAGGAGT